>JAZKTI010000252.1:0-3659 GCA_036625635.1 Haloarculaceae archaeon | reverse complement strand
CTGAGGGGGCCCTATCCGAGGGAGCGAAGCGACCGAGGATATCCTGCTCAGCGGCCGCGAGCGGGCCGAGGGCTTTCAGGCTGGTTGCGGTGATGCCGGTAGTAACTCTCGCACCACCACCCCCACACTCCCGGCCAAGCTACTCCGACGGCGAATCCTCCACCAGAATGGCGTCCCCGATCTCGACGTCCTCGGCAGCACCCGCGGACAGTTCGACGATCCGGTCGGCCCTGGCCGCGCCAACGCTCCGCCAGGGGCGCATGGTCTTGACCTTCACCACCGACCCGTCCCGCAGCCAGACAACGTCGATGGGGAAGCGCACGAAGAGCATGTCCACCGTGGTCAGCGTGGCGTCGACCGAAAACGGACCCAGCGACCCACCCCCGACGTCCATGACGAATGCGTAGTCCTCGGGGATCGACGACCGGAACCTGAGCCCCTTCGCGAGCGCGAGGGTGGACTCGGCCACCTCGACGTCGGTGGCGAGGATGGTCCGGTCGGCGGTATGTTCCCTCTCGGCGGCGTCATCCTCCTGGGTGGATTCACCCCCGTCGGGGACGTGAACGACGCGCATACCCCAGCCTCACCCGCACCCTGCAAAAGCGTTTGCCGGACGGCGACCCAGTCCCTGCCGCCGGGACCGGTCACTTCCACCCCGGGGCGGGCGTTCAACACCCGGGAACCCGACCCCGCAGGTATGGAGAAGACCGACGCCGGGACCTCCGTCGGCGTCGCCGACCCCTACATCCACGTCGACCGGTGTGACCACTGCACCGACGAGGGTCGGTGTCGCTTCGCCGTCGAGCAGGGCGAGCGCGATCCCCGCTTTGCGCGTGCCCGCCGGGACGACGACTACCGGTGTCCCGTCGTCGGCGACGCCGACGAGGCGGGACTTACCGGCGACTGGGACTGGGCGGACTGCGCCCACTTCCGGTGTCGTCGCCGGGACCGGGAGTGCGAGCGCTGTGGCCTCGAGGAGGTCCGCCTGGCCCACGACGACGAGCGTCCGCTGCTGGAGGAGCACCACCTCTCCTACCGCGAGAACGGCACGCCGGGGCCCACGGGTGGCGAGGTCGAGCCCGGCCACGAGATCACGGTCTATCTCTGCCGGTGGTGTCACGCGAAGATCCACAAGTCCTGGGGGGCCCTGACGGACGACGTCGGGCCAGACCCCGAGGCCATCGCCGCCAGGGAGGAGCGGCGGGGCAAGGAGCTGGCGGAACTGGCCTTCGAGTCCGCCGCCGAGCGGTTCGAGCGTGAGTGAGCATGTGGAACCCCCCTCACCCCGGTTCGGGAGCGAGCCAGGCGACCAGGATGCCGAGCAGGGCGAGCCCGGTCGCGTAGGCGAAGGCGGCGGTGTAGGCACCCGTGAGGTCGATGAGGAACCCGGTCAGGACCGGTGCCGAGAAGGCCCCGGTCAGCCCGACGAGGTTGAGGATGGACACGGACGTCGCGGCGACGTTCGGGTCCACGAGTTCCCGGACGTAAGGCAACAAGAGCGCCAGCCCCATCTGGGTAACGAAGCCCGCGACGACGAGCAGGACGAGGAGGACGACGATGCTTCGCACGCCGGCGATCACGACGATCAGCGGGGCGATCACGAGGAAGGAACCGAGGACGATGGGCTTCCGTCGGCCACCGTAGAGCCGGTCCGACATCGCCCCGCTGGCAAAGCGGGCCAGGGCGCCGACGGCGGGGAACGCGGCGGCGAAGAGGCCGCCCGCGGCTACGCCGACGCCGAACTGTTCGACCAGGTAGGACGGCAACCAGTTGTTGAAGAACATGTTCAGAGAGAACGCCGCGAAGGCGAGGACGGCGACGGCCCAGACTATGGGGTTCCGGAGGACCGCTCCAACCTCGCTCCGGGCGGGCGTCTCGAACCGCGTCCGCAGGGGCAGGTCTCGCACGTAGATCCAGAAGACCACAGCACTCGAGAGCGTCAGGAGTCCGAAGACGACGAAACTCGACTCCCACCCGACTGCCCCGGCGATTCCCGGGACGGTGGTGTGGGCGACCGCAAACCCGACCGGGATGCTGGTCGTGATGAAGCCGATGCTCGTGCCCTGGCGGGTCGGGCCGAAGACCGTCCCCACGACGTTGATGGCGGCCGTCCAGATTGTGACGTTGGCGACGCCGCCGAGGAACCGCGCCGCTAGGAGCGACGCGAGGTCGCCGGACTCCGCAGCGAGTGTGGTCCACCCCGTAGACAGGAGGTAGAAGACTGCGACGACGAGGACGACGTGTCGATTATTGACGCGGTCGAGCAGCACGCCCGCGGGCAAAGCGGCGACGACCATCCCGAGGAGGAAGACGCTCACGAGCCAGCTGACCCCGGTCCGACCGATGCCGAGATCGGAGGCCACCAGCGTCAGCACGCTCGCCGGCGCGATCTCGGTCGCGGTCAACCCGACGACGCTCGCCCACAGGAGGACCGCGATGATCCAGGCCTGTCGGGTCGACACCGACTCCTCGCGGTCCATTCGTACGGGCCCTCGCCGGCCGAGGGTATTGGGCGTTTGGAAGTCTTCGCCGTGTCTCGGCGGTCGAGCTGGTCGGATAGCATTCGACGCCCCCCCGAGTGACCCCCGTCTCGTGGTAGGGATATCTGACACGATGGCCCACCCGCTGGAGGACCGAAGAGTCGATGGAGGGTCCCCGAGGAACCGCTGCTTTCTACCCCTGATGGTACCAAAAATTAGTGCTCGTTTACGTATATGGTGTAGTATGTGATGTATAATACAATACCTAATTTTCATAATAGTCCTCGATATCTAATGTGATCGGTTCAAAGAGGCGCAGATTTTTACAATAACATGTTAATAGTGGCTCGTAAACGTAACATTCACAATTTCTATGACCGACATACTATTTTTATAATTGAGTGGATTCGGGTTTAGAAATTGGTCTTTTTGTTTTCTACATCGGGTTACCTCGGGTCGGCCCGATTGGCGGGCCGCGACCGGACTCCTCGAGGGGAGGACATACCGAGTCGGATGGCGAATGGTGCCACGAATCACCACCCCTGTTTTTGGGCCTCCGATACGAAGGGTGAGGTGAGAGGGACTGCCCTCGGGAGCAACAGTGCTGGTCGAACTCGAACTCAACGGTACCCAGATACGGGTGGAGGCGGCGAAGTCGGATAGCCTGCTCGACCTCCTCCGCCAAGAGGGGTACAATGGCGCGAAGCGAGGGTGTGACACGGGGGCATGTGGCTTCTGTACCGTCATCGTGGACGGAGAGGCCCGCAACTCGTGTGTCCTCCCGGCGGCCACGGTCGACGGATCGTCCGTCGAGACAATCGAGGGCCTGGGCGAACAGTCAGACCTGCATCCGATCCAGGCGGCGTTCGTCGACAACACGGCCCTCCAGTGCGGGTTCTGCATCCCCGGGATGATCATGCGATCGAAGGCACTCCTGGCGGAGACCCCTCACCCCACGGAGGCGGAGGTCCGGGCGGGCCTCGAGGAGAACCTGTGCCGGTGTACCGGGTACAAGAAAATCGTCGAAGCGGTGCTCGACGCCTCCGACCGGATGGCGGCCGACGACGGCGGTGGACAGCGTATGGCCACCGACGGGGATGGAGACAGGGTGGCCACCGACGGGAATGGAGACAGGGTGGCCACCGACGGGAATGGAGACAGGGTGGCCACCGACGGGAA
>JAZKTI010000251.1:0-3666 GCA_036625635.1 Haloarculaceae archaeon | reverse complement strand
TAGCGAGTGAAGATATCCCGCTCAGAGTGCACGAGCGGGCCGAGGGCTTTTTGGCAGTCTGCGGGTGCGGCACCTGTTCCAGCTCCACCGAGCGGGCCGAGGGCGTTCTGGCCGTCTGCGGGTGCGGCACCTGTTCCAGCTCCACCGAGCGGGCCGAGGGCGTTCTGGCCGTCTGCGGTTGCGGCAAAAGCAATCGCGGCGATTACATACGCTGGACCGAGAGCGTCCAGGTCTCTCCGGGTGAGAAGGTGTCCATAACCCTACAGTTTACATTGGACAGAGCACTAGGTCGTCTTCGAGTCGAGGTCCTCGCCCTCGTCGGCGGTCCGCTCGCGTTCGGTGGGTTCGACCCCCTCGGCGGCCTCGACTGCCTCGACGTCCTTCGGGGCGGCGACGTGCCACCGTTCGACGTCCTCCTCGTAGTCCGCGAGCCTGTTGGAGACGCGGATCTTCAGGTCGTCGTCGTTGACGTTGATCTCGAGGACGTACTCGGGGCGGTCGTCGGTTTCGACGCGCTGGATGTTCGCCGAGATGAGTTCGTTGTCGAAGTAGTAGGGGGCGATCCGCGTCATCACCTTCCGGTAGACCGTGTCCTCGACCTTCCGGATGGCCTTCCGGCCGGCCGAGTCCGCAGCCCGGGCGACGTAGTCGATGCTCTCCCCCCAGGTCTCCACGGCCTCGTCGGGTTCGTCGAGTTGCTCGTAGGACTCGCTGAGTTTCTCACCGGCGGTCCGCAGGTCCTCGTCGGGCTCCTTGCCGGCCTCCTCGCCCCGACCTTCCGCGGTTCGGGCCTGCTCGGCGGTCTTCGCGCTGACGTCCTCGTCCAGGCGCTCTTCGGTCTTGGGTCGCCACTCCTCGAACTCCACGAGGGCCTCGTTGTCGACGTCGAGCTTCGGGTTCAACTCGTCGATATCCCTGAGCGCTCGGGCTATGCGCTCGCCGAGTTCGACGACGTCGATCCAGCCGCCGCGGGTCTTGAATCCGGCCACGCTCTCCTCGATGTCGCTCATGGGTGAGAGAGAACCGTCGGTGTTGACCGACCGCACCACCGTATCTGCCCTGGGCGGGTCACGAGTTGCTCTTCCGGTAGCGGGTCGGCGATTATAAGTCTTGTCGCCCCTTGCAACGGAGGGAATCCTTGCCCTCGCCCTCGGCCGGCCCTCTCGTCACCTCGCGTCGCCGACGGGGCGTTGTCGTCACCTCGTCATGAACGGTCCCTCGTCGCCAGGGGTCACCGAGCGGGCCAGGGCACGTCGACGCCCCGGGGTCATCGACCGGAGTGGGGCGGAGATGCGAGAGCGAGGGTCGTGGGCCAGAGGCCCGCCAGGCGAACCGTCTCGGCGCGGTCGGCCCTGAAACCGGCCGCCGCCAGTGTACCGGTGACGTCGATCGGTCGACAGCCGATCCGGGAGTACGGGGTGTGTGCGAAGAGCCACTCGTAGGCCCTGACGAACCGGGTTCTCCGGGCACCGCCGCGTTCCATGCTGGTGACGACGAGCCGACCGTCGGGCGCCAGGATCCGGGCGATCTCTCTGAGCACGCGCTCGCGGTCGTCGGGGTCGAACAGTTCCAGGGTCTGGGCCAGGAGAACCCCCTCGACGGTCCCCTCGTCGAAGGGGAGTCGGCGGGCGTCGCCGAGAACGAGGCCCAGTCGGTCCCCAGACTCCGACCGCGAGCGGTGGTCGCTGGCCCGCGATACCATCTCGGCCGCGGCGTCGAGCCCGTAGACGGCTCCCGTCCTGCCGACGCGCTCGGCTATCGACACGGCGGCGTGGCCCGGCCCGCAGCCGACGTCGAGCAGCCGCTCGCCGGGGGAGGGATCGAGGAGGGCGGGGGTCTTCCATCTGGTCGGCCGCTCCAGCCTCGCCACCAACAGGTCGTACACGGCCGCGAGGCGGTCGTAGGTCCGGACGACCGTCCGGTTCGCGGGGACGTCGACAGCCATGGCAAGGGCCACGACGGGGCCAGTAATCAGGTCGCCGACCCCAGTGGGCGGCCGCAATCGTCGGTTTCCAGGCCGGAACACCCCGTGGTTTCGGGTGGAAACCCGCAAGCGTACGGAAGTACGAGTTCCGCAGACGAAACATCTCCGGCAAGGCCAAATCGCTGGCCGGGTCGCCCGACCGATGCGCTGACCGAGTCGCCCGACCGATCCGCTGACCGGGTCGTGAGTCCGAACCGGACACACACGCGAGGGAGGCTGGACCTGTTCTGGGCTGTGTCCGGCCCGTCGCCCCCGCCTCGGGGACACCCGGAGATATCCTGGCGGGTCAGGCCCAACTCGCCGGGCTTACCGGGCGTCCGGAAACTCGACGCGACCGCTCGTCGCACTCCGGAGGCGATCCCGAAGGGCTGCCGCCTCGGCCGCCCGGACGGTGGCCTCGAGAGTGACCCGCCTCTCGTAGTCGGCCTCGTACTCGTGGCCGGCGGACTCGAGGATCCCACGGACGGTCCCCGAGTCGTCGTAGTCAACCACGATCCTGACGGTTTCGGAAGGGACGGTTTCGACGACGCCCGCGTCCTCCACGGCCTCCTTCACCGCGCGCCCGTAAGCCCGTGCAAGGCCACCGACACCGAGGTTCGTTCCGCCGTAGTACCGCGTCACGACCGCGACGAGGTTCTCCAGGGCCTCCTTCTGGAGGACGTTCAGCGCGGGCTTACCGGCCGACCCCGAGGGCTCGCCGGCGTCGCTGGCCCACTCCCGGAGCGGATCCGCTCGGATCCGGTAGGCCGGGACGACGTGGGTGGCATCGTCGTACCGGGCGCTGACCTCGTCGACGACGACTTCGGCGGCCGTGATGGAGTCGACGGGGGCGACATGGCCGAGGAATTCCGACCCGCGAACGGCGAACTCGGCGTGGCCGCGCCCCTCGACGGTGCGGAACGCGTTGCCGCAGGAGTCCTCGTCTGTCACGGGTCGAGGTAGCCCGGCGACTCCGATGACGCTTTCGTGAGGCGACGGGCCATCACGCCAGTTCGATCCGACGGACGAAGGGCATCTCCCGGATCTCGTTGAGGAGTGCGCCGGGAAGCGGGTCGCCGGTGATGACGTACAGGCGGGGCTCGTCGGTGAATTCGGGGTCCTCGCTGACCACCTGCCGGATCGAGATGCCCTCGTCGGCGATCGCGGAGGTCACACTTGCCACGATACCCGGCTCCTCGGCATCCCTGACGGCCACGGTGAGGACCGCCAGGTCCAGCACCGGCGCGAGGTCCATCAGGCTTGGAATCGAGGAGATATTCTGGAAGATGGGGCGCAACTCGTCGTCGGCAAGAATGGCATCCGTGGTCGCGTCGACGACTCGCCGGTCGACGTCGACCTCGCGGGAGATCCCCGTATTGGGAATTTCGATGCCGCCGGAGACCACCCGACCCTCATCGGTCACGGAGAACCCCCGCTCGAGCAGCAGGCGGATGACCCGTTGCTGGCTGGGGGAGTCCGCGAACTTCTCCATGATCTCCTGGAACACGCCCGACCCTTTCGGCCGAATCCCTAAATGGATTGCGTCAGTCTGTCCACCGATGCACAATCCTGTCCAGTGACCCCAGGGAATTGGACATGATTAGAGGCTACGAATCGGTCCGGTGACACCCGCTATCGCGGTCCGCCCGAAAGCCCTCACCTTCCTCTCCGGTGGTGCTGTATCTGCTACTCCGACAACAAAC
>JAZKTI010000250.1:0-3670 GCA_036625635.1 Haloarculaceae archaeon | reverse complement strand
GGAGGGCGGTGCCTGTGAAGGGGGTATGCGGGGTGTTCACGCGCCGGAGATGTCACGGATTCCTTAATAAACTTTCTTTTACGTAGGCCGTGCAGGGGGCGGCAATGCCCTCCACGGACCTGGACGGCGCCAGGTTCACTGGCATCGACTGGGACGACGAATCCCGCGGTATTCCCCGCCCCCGGGGTCGGAGCGTCGGCCTCCTCGTCGCCATGGCAGTCCTGGCTGCCCTGGTCGCCTACGACCTGATCGTCCAACCCGACGAACTGTTCGCCGCCCTCAACTGGGACGTCTCGCGAATGGACTGGTTGACTCTCACGTCCCTGGTTCTGTTCGGCCGGTACGTCGCCTTCCCCTTGCTCGCGGACCGCCGGCGGGCAACCCGGTACGTCCGGGAGTTCCTCACGCGACCGGCCGGTCTCCTGAGCCTTCTGGTATTGGTATTCCTGACGGTGGTGGCCCTGTTCGGCCCCGAGGTCCTGTACCGGAGCTACCCGCGACTGAGCGACCGCCTCAATCCCCCGGCGTTCGCGGGCGTCTACGTCGAGGACGTGCGAATCACCTACGAGTGCGTCGGCGAGCAGGTCGCCGGGACGTGTCACGGGACCTGGAAGTACCCGCTCGGGACCACCCGCATCGGCGAGGACATCATGCTGCTGCTCGCGCGTGGCGTGCGGGTCGCGATGGTCCTGGGCATCTCGGCGGCGATGATCATGGGGCTCGTCGCGACCGCAGTCGGCACCACTGCGGGCTACCTCGGCGGCTGGGTCGACGACGTCCTGATGAGCTACGTCGACGTCCAACAGACCGTGCCCGCCATCCTCGTCTACATCATCCTGGCGACGCTGTTCCTCGGTAATCTCGAGGGCGTCACACAGGGGGGGCTGTTCGCGGTCGCGGTGGTCTTCGGCCTCTTCGACTGGGGTGGCATCGCTCGCATCGTCCGGAGCGAGGTGATGGCGCGGCGGTCGACGGGGTACGTCCAGGCCGCCCGCGCGGCCGGCGCGAGCGACCTCCACGTCATCAGACGCCACATCATCCCGAACTCCACGGGGACCATCGTCACGTCCTTGACCAGGCGGATCCCGCTGCTTATTCTCGCTCAGACGGCGCTCGCCTACCTCGCCATCCACCGCGCCGGGTCGAAGTCGCTGGGTCGCATCCTCCGGATCGGCCTCGAACCCAGGCACATGAGCTGGCACCGCAAGTGGTGGGTGACGACCTTCGCCGTCATCCTCCTCATCCTGGTGGTGCTGGGCTTCAGTGTGTTCGGCGACGAGGTCAGAGACGTCATCGACCCGCAGTCGGAGGTCGAATGAGATGGTGACCGCGCACGACGGGGGTGCCCCATCTCGAGTGGTCGGGCCCGTCGACGGATCCTGTGGCCGAGTGCGGCTCCTCGACGACAGCGTACTCAACCTCCGAGCACGCGGAGTTCGAAGCCGAGACCCCGATTGCGGCCCTTCTCGCCGCCGGGCGGCGGGCTGTCGTCTCGCTCGGCACCGCCGGACCTCCCATTTTTCTTCATAAAAATTCTTGTCATTCGGGTAGCCAACGGTTTGCAATGCCCTCCACCGACGTCGACGAATCCCGCTTCACCAGGATCGACTGGGACGCCGAGGCCGGCGGGCTGGCCCGTCCCCGCTGGCGGACCATCGGCCTCCTGACCGCCCTTGCCGTCGTGGCCGTCCTGTTCGCGTACGACTTCCTGGTCGGGCCCCGACAACTGGTCGGCGCACTGAACTGGGACCTGAACCGGATCGACTGGCTCCTCCTGATCTCGGTGGTCCTCCTCGGACGGTACGTGGGCGTCCCGCTCGCGAGCGATCGACGGCACACCCGGCGCTACGGCCGCGAACTCCTGTCGCGTCCCCCGGCACTGGCGAGCGTCCTCGTCCTGTCGGGGTTCGTTGTCGTGACCCTCGTCGGCCCGGAACTGCTGGACCGGACCTGGCCACGCCTCCGCCACGCCAGCCAGCCCCCGTTGTTCAGGTCCTACTACGTCGCCGATCAGTGGGACTTCAACTGCGTCGGCGAAATGGTGAACGGCTACTGCCACGGGTCGCTCCAGTACCCGCTGGGGACGACCAACGTCGGCGAGGACATCGCCCTCCTCCTGGCCCGCGGGGTCCGGATCGCGGTCGTCCTGGGGATATCGGCGGCGATGATCATGGGCATCGTCGCGACTGCGGTCGGCACGACTGCGGGCTACGTCGGGGGCTGGGTCGACGACGTCCTGATGAGCTACGTCGACGTCCAGCAGACCGTGCCCGCCATCGTCGTGTACATCGTCGTCGCGACGATGTTCCTCGGCAACGTCGCCGGGGTGACCCAGGGTGGCCTGTTCGCGGTCGCGCTGGTGTTCGGCCTCTTCGACTGGGGTGGCATCGCCCGTATCGTCCGAAGCGAGGTGATGGCGCGACGCTCGGCGGGCTACGTCCGTGCGGCGAGATCCGCCGGCGCGAGCGACCTCCACGTCATCCGTCGGCACATCATCCCCAACTCCACGGGCACCATCGTCACCTCGCTGACGCGTCGGATTCCGTTGCTCGTCATCGCCCAGACCATCCTCGCCTTCCTCGAACTCCACCGGGCCGGCTCGAAGTCCTTCGGCCGCATCCTCCGGTTGACCTTCGGTGTCAACTGGAAGTCGGCCTTCGTCGTCATCCTCCTCGTTGCCCTGACAATCTCGCTCAGCATCTTTGGGGACGAGGTCCGCGACGTGATCGATCCCCGGGCGGAGGTGGCCTGAATGCCACCCCTGCTCTCCGTGCGAGACTTGCGGACCCACTTCCACACGGAGGAGGGCACCGTCCGGGCCGTCGACGGCGTCAGTTTCGACGTCGACGCCGGCGAGACCGTCTGTCTCGTGGGTGAATCCGGCTCCGGCAAGACCGTCGCCTGCGAGTCCATTACGAAGCTCGTGCCCATGCCGCCGGGCCGAATCGAGGGCGGCGAGATCCGCTTCGACGGCGACGACCTCGCCGAGAAGTCCCCAGGCGACCTTCAGGCCTACCGCGGTGGTCGCATCGGCCACGTGTTCCAGAACCCCCTGGGCGCGCTCGACCCGGTCTACACCATCGGTGACCAGGTCGTCGAGGCGATCCGCCTCCACCGGGACGTCTCGAAGGCCGACGCGCGCGACCGCGCCACCGACCTGCTCGACCGGGTCGGCATCGGCGACGTCGAGGACCGCATCGACGACTACCCCCACCAGTTCTCCGGCGGCATGAAACAGCGCGTCGTCGTCGCGATGGCACTGGCCTGCGACCCGGACCTCCTGATCGCCGACGAGCCGACCACTGCACTCGACGTGACAATCCAAGCACAGGTACTTCGCCTCCTCGCCGACCTACAGCAAGAGCGGGGGATGGGCCTGCTCTTCGTCACCCACGACCTGGGCGTGGTCGCCGAGATCGCCGACCGAGTCGTCGTGATGTACGCCGGGAAGGTCATGGAAACGGGCCCCGTCCACGAGGTCTTCGACCGGCCTTCCCACCCCTACACCCGGGCGCTGCTGAAATGTCTGCCCGGTCGGGGGCGGGAGTTCGAGACGATCGGGGGAACGCTCCCCGACCCGACGGATCCACCCGGAGGCTGTCGGTTCCACCCGCGGTGCCCCCACGCCATCGAGCCCTGCCGTGAGGGCGACCAGCCGGCCTTCGAACCG
>JAZKTI010000011.1:0-20473 GCA_036625635.1 Haloarculaceae archaeon | reverse complement strand
TGGAGGGATAAGCGTGACCGCGACCGCTAACAGTTAGAAAGCCCTCGGCCCGCTCTCTGGAGGGATAAGCGTGACCGCGACCGCTAACAGTTAGAAAGCCCTCGGCCCGCTCTCTGGAGGGATAAGCGTGACCGCGACCGCTAACAGTTAGAAAGCCCTCGGCCCGCTCTCTGGAGGGATAAGCGTGACCGCGACCGCTAACAGTTAGAAAGCCCTCGGCCCGCTCGCGGCCTGCACCTCGCTGCGCACTTCACTCGCTCACTTCGTTCGCTCCTTCCAGTGCTTACGTCGGTTCGGTTCGCGAGCGGCCCTCGCCCTTTCAGTCCACCAGGACAGCTACCGCACCTCGAGCCTCCCCAACCGATTGCGGTGCTCGCTCGCTCCCACGGGTCGCTCACTGCGCTCCTCATCCCTCGCGCGCACTCCTCGCGACCTCGTCCGGCCTCGCTGCCGCCCGGTTCGCTTCGCTCACCGGGCGGCCGCTTGCCGGGACTCGGCACGCTCGTCGGCACGCGCCACGTGGAGTGGGGAGGATCCTGCGCGCTCGGAACCTCCACAGCCACGGTCGATTTCCGACCCCTGGCGGACTGAACGGGCGACCCTTCCGTGCCGGCGGGGCTTGCGTGCCGGCGGGGCTTGCGTGCCGGCTCCGCCGGCATGTCATTCGAAGGCCGGCATTCGCCGGCCTCTCGCACGGTATAATGGGGTAGCGGAGCCCGCGAGCCCGCGAGCCCGCGAGGCCGAGCGGCCCGAGACTCGACCGGCGCGTGCCCCGACCGATGGGAGAGGCAGGGTCTGATTGGCTGGTGTCCTCGTGCGCGGGTGAAACGAGCGAACGAGGTTCCCCCGAGGGAGCGTGCGACCGAGGGGGAGCTCGTCAGTGCTTGCTCTGACGGTGGCTCGAGGGACGAACGAAGGGAGTCCCTCGGTGAGTGGAACGAACCAGCCGACAGGAGAGTCTCGAAGCAAGCCGGTGAGTGGAGCGAGCCGGTGAGCAGCGAAGACATCCTGCGTAGCGACCGCGAGCCAGGCGAGGGCTTTCTGGCTATCTGCAGTGACGGTGGCAATATTACAACGATTTCAGAGAGCGAGTCGTCACCCTAATGCCCGAACCGTCCGAAGGATGTAGTATGACGACCGGCGTGGTCCTATTGAACTTCGGCGAGCCGGCAGCGCCCGATCGGGAGGCGGTTGTGGACTACCTCCAGCGGATCTTTCTCGCGAACGCGGACCTGGAGGAGGCCGAGGACCCCGCGGAACGCGCCCGCACCCTGGCACAGCGACGGGCGCCGGGCCTCATCGAGGAGTACGAAGAGATCGGCGGCTCGCCCCTGAACGAGCAGGCGACCGCTCAGGCCGACCGCCTCGAGGAACTGCTCGCCGAGCGCGGGCACGACGCGGAGACCTTTTCCGGCATGCAGTACACGGAGCCATTCGTCGAGGACGCCGTCGAGCGGGCCCAGGGGGCTGACGTAGACGAACTCCTCGCCCTGCCGGGCTATCCCCTCTGTGGCCCCTCGACGACGATCATGGCCCTCGAGGAACTGCAGGATGCCCTGGCGGCGGCCGACTGGGATGTCCCCGTGCAGGAGGTGACCGGCTGGCACACTCACCCGGAGTACCGTGCGATGCGAGCGGCGGCCATCCAGGACTTCGCCGACCGCGAGGGCTTCGACCTCGCCGCATCGGGGACCGAACTCGTCTTCTCCGCGCACGGAACGCCGCGCCACTACCTCGCGGAGGGGAGCCGGTACGACCAGTACGTCTCCGAACACTGCGAGGCGGTCCGAGAGCGCCTGCCGACCGAGGACTACGTCCTGGGCTACCAGAACCACGAGAACCGCGATATCCCCTGGACCGAGCCCGAGGTCGGGGACCTGATCGAGGACCTCGGCCGGGACGACGGGGTGGAACGGGTCGTCGTCGACCCCGTCAGCTTCATTCACGAGCAGAGCGAGACGCTGATGGAACTCGACGTGGAGTTGCGCGAGGAGGCCGACACCGCGGGGCTGGACTTCCACCGTGTCCCGATTCCACACGACGACCCCCGGATGGAGCGGACCTTTGCCGACCTGCTCGAACCGTTCCTGGGGGGCACCGAGCCTGGGATGGCCGGCCTCGCCCAGTGCGAGTGTCGAGACCGACCGGGGACGCTGTGTCTGAACGCGCCCCACGAGGAGTGAGATGGGGGTCGCGACCGTCGGCGTCGTGGGCGCGGGGATCACCGGGCTGGCGGTGACCCACTACCTCGCCGAGTACGGCGTGGATTGCGTCACCTTCGAGGCCGGCGCGGAGCCCGGCGGCGTCATCGAAAGCCGCGTCGTCGAGGGGCGCGTTCTCGAGGCGGGCCCCCAGCGGATGCGAAAGACCCCCGCAGTCGCCGACCTGCTCCAGGATCTGGGGATCGACGACGAGACCATCGAGGCACCGGAGCTCCCCCTCTACGTGTACGCGGACGGGGAACTCGGCGAAGCCCCGCTGTCCCGGGAAGCCTTCCTCCGGAGCGGGCTGCTCTCCTGGCGGGGCAAGCTCCGACTCCTCGCGGAGCCGCTGACGAGCGCCGGAAGCCCCGACGAGACCGTCGCCGAACTCTTCACCCGGAAGTTCGGTCGGGAGGCCTACGAAACCTTCATCGGGCCGCTCTACGGCGGCATCTACGGCTCCGATCCGGCCCGTATGCCAGCCAGATACGCGCTGTCGGGCCTACTCGAACGCGAGCAGGAGGTCGGAAACATGCTCACGGCGTTCCGCCGCCGGATCGGTGGGACCGACGGCCCCCCGCCACCGATCAGCTTCGCCGACGGCATGCAGACCCTCCCCCGGGCCCTCGCCAACGCCCACGCGGGCGCAATCGACCTCGGGACCCCCGTCAGGGATGTCTCGATCGCGGGCGAGTCGGGCGGGCCGACCGGGGGATCTCCCGGCGACTTCGTCCTCGAAACGCCCGGGGGTGACCTCGCCGTCGATCACCTGGTGGTGACCACCCCGGCGGACGTCGCGAGCGCCCTCCTGGATGGGGTCGCCGCGGGGGCCGCAGGGCTGGCGGCACTGACCTACAACCCACTGGCGATCGTCCACCTCCTCGCCGACGTCGACGTCGAAGGGATGGGGTACCAGGTAGCCTTCGGCGAGGATCTTCACACCCTTGGTAGTTCCTGGAACGCATCACTGTTCGACCGCGAGGGCGTCTATACGGTCTTCCTCGGCGGGATGCACGAGCCCGACATCGTCGGGGCGAGCGACGAACACCTCGCCACCGTCGCGACCCGGGAGTTCCGCGAGGTGATGGGCGCGGACCCAGCCGTCCTCGGCGTCACTCGGCTGGAGCGGGGCTTTCCCGCCTACGATCGGTCCTGGACCGCCCTCGACGACCTCGACCTCCCCGCGGGGGTCCACATGGCGACGAACTACCGATCGCGGATGGGGGTCCCGAGCCGGATCCGGGAGGCCAGCGACCTGGCCGGGTCGATCGCTGCCGCGGTCGACTGAGTCTCGTCGGCCAAACGGACCTCTTCCCCCGGTCGAGTGGGGGCGCCGACCGTTTTCAACGCCATCCTCCGCGCCCGGCGCCAGCCTCGCCTACGCAGCCCCGCATTTTCCCACGAGCCCCGCTGGTCGACGGTCGAATCCACAAGATTTTACAAACTGGAGAGTTACTCAGGAATTGAGTAAATATGACTGTCCTCCTCACGGGCGGTGACGGCTACATCGGGTGGCCGACCGCGCTACGAATCGCGAACCGGACGAACGACCGCGTCGTTCTCGTGGACAACTTCGCTCGCCGCGAGTGGGTCGAGGAGGTGGGCGCTGTCAGTGCCACCCCGGTGTACGGCATCGAAGAGCGCATCGCCGCGGCCCGCGAGACCCTCGGAATCAGGAACCTCTCCTTCGTCGAGGGCGACATCGTCGAGAGGTCTGTCGTCGACGAGTTGCTCGCCGTCCACGAACCAGAGGTCGTCGTCCACGCGGCCGCACAGCCCTCCGCGCCGTACAGCCAGATCAACGGCGAACGGGCCAACTACACCCAGCACAACAACCTCCAGAGCACCCGGAACCTGCTCTGGGGCCTGGCGGAACACGACCTGACCGACACCCACTTCATCGAGACGACGACGACCGGCGTCTACGGTGCTCCCGAGTTCCCGATCCCGGAGGGCGGCGCGGTCATGGAACACGGAGGCGAACGGGACGAGGTGCCGTTCCCGGCGATGGCGGGGAGCTGGTACCACCTGACGAAATCCCACGACGCGGCCAACATGCGGTTGGCCCAGTCCCAGTTCGGAATCCCGGTCTCGGACGTGCGCACGGCCATCACCTACGGGACCGAGACTGAGGAAACCCGCGAGGACGACCGGCTGAAGACCCGGTTCGACTTCGACTACTACTTCGGGACGGTCGGCCACCGCTTCTGCGCCCAGGCCGTCGCGGGCTACCCCGTCACCGTCTACGGGAAGGGCGAGCAACGCAAGCCCTTCATCTCCCTCGAGGACGCCGTGGAGGGCCTCGCCAAGCTGGCCCTGGGCGACCCCGCCGATCGACCGAACGACCTGACGGTCTACAACCAGGTGACGCGGGCGATCAGCATCGTCGAGGTGGCGGAGACCATCGCAGACGTCGCCACCGAGCTCGATCTCGACGTCGCCGTCGAGCACTTCGAGAACCCCCGGGACGAGGACGAGACCCACAAGATGGAGATCGACAACGAGCGCTACCTCGACCTGATCGGCGGCCAGGACCAGGACTTCGCCGGCGGCGTCGCAGACATCCTCGGCACCCTCGTCCGGCACGCTGACGTCATCGAGGCCCATGAGGACCGGTTCCTCCCGGGCGTCCTCGAGGATGAGCCCTGACACGGAGACCCACCATGCGCGTCCTGGTCACCGGCCCCCTGGGCTACATCGGCAGCGCACTCGTCGCACAGCTCCACAACCGGCCCGCGGTTGACGATATCGTCCTGCTGGACGACTTCTCGAGTGGCACCCCCCGCGTCCTGGCCGGACATCTCGACGACGACCTCGAGGTCCACCGTGGCGACGTCCGCGAGTACGGGGACGTCGAGAGCGTCGTCCGCGGCAGTGACACCATCGTCCACCTTGCAGCGATCACCGGTGCCGCGAGCACCCACGACCGTCGCGAGGAGACCTTCGCGGTCAACCTCGACGGCACCGAGAACGTCCTCCGGGCCGCTCGAAAGCACGACGTCGACCGCGTCGTCTTCGCCTCGTCGTGTAACGTGTACGGGCGCGCGACGACTGCGTCACTCGACGAGACCGCCGAGGCCGACCCGATCAATCCCTACGCCGAGTCAAAACTCGCCGGAGAGGAACTCCTCGCGGAGTACGTCGACGCCTACGGCCTCTCGGGCACCGCGCTCCGGATGAGCACCGTCTACGGCTGGTCGCCGGGCATCCGGTTCAACCTGGTGGTCAACTACTTTGTCTTCCGCGCCCTCACCGACCGCCCTCTGACTGTGTACGGCGACGGGTCCAACTGGCGACCCTTCGTCCACGTCGACGACGCCGCCCGGGCCTACGCTGCGGCGGCGCTCGCCCCCGGGGACTGGTCTCACCTCCGGTACAACGTCGGTGCGACGGAAGAGAACTACCGGGTGGAAACAGTCGCCGAAATCGTCCAGGAGGCCACCGGGGAAGTCACCGGCGCCACCGACGACGTCCCCGTTACCTACCTGGAGGACGAACACCCCGGCCCGTCCTACCACGTCGAGTTCGAGCGGCTCGCCGAGACCGGCTTCGAACTCGAGTGGACCCTGCCCGAGGGCGTCTGCGACCTCGTCGACCGGTTCCGTGCCGGGGACGTCGACCCGCAGGATGGGGAGGTGGCCGCGTGACGGCGAGTGATTCCTTTGCCGTCGTCGTCACCGGCGCCGCCGGGTTCATCGGCAGCCGCGTCCTTCGCCTCCTCCAGGACGAGTACCCCGACTGGAGCGTTACTGCCCTGGACAACTTCTACCTCGGGGACGTCGAGCGGGTCGGCGACGTATCGATCCAGAACGTCGACATCCGCGACCGGGAGCCCCTCGAGGACGCCCTCGGGGGCGCCGACGTCGTGATGCACCTGGCGGCAATCAGCGGCGTCGACGACTGCGAAGAGAACCCGGACCTGGCCTTCGAGTCGAACGTCCAGGGGACCGCGAACGTCGCCTGGCACTGCCGCCAGACCGGCGCGGGACTGATCTTCCCCTACAGCATGGCGGTCCTCGGGGACCCCGTGGAGTTTCCCATCAGCATCGAGCACCCGCGAGACCCCATGAACTGGTACGGCCGGACGAAGTTGCTCAACGAGCGGGCGATCGAGACCTACGCAGACGGGGCCTTCCCCGCTCACCAGTTCATGATCTCGAACCTCTACGGCGAGCACACCGTCGACGGCCACCGGGTCTCGAAGGGGACCGTCATCAACTTCTTCGTCGAGCGGGCGCTGGCAGGCGAGTCGATCACGGTCTACGAACCCGGGACGCAGTCCCGCAACTTCATCCACGTCGACGACGTCGCCAGAGCGTATCTGCGGAGCGCGGAGCGACTCCGGGACCAACTCGAAGGGGGCGAAACCGGCTGCGAGAAGTACGAGATCGCCACCGACGAGGAGCCCAGCGTCGGGGAGATCGCCGAGACGGTCCGGACGATTGCCCGCGAGGAGCGCGACCTCGATCCGGTCGTCGAGGTCGTCGAGAACCCCCGGGCCGGCGAGGAGACGCTCGTGGACCACTTCGAGGTGGACACGAGCGCCGCCCGAACCACCCTCGGGTGGGAGCCACGCGAGACCGTCAGCGAGAGCGTCCGCCGGCTACTGACCGATGCCGAGCAGTAGGTCGGTCGGTACCCGCGGCCCTCCGTCTCCAGTTGGAACGGGTCGCCGGGATTACTCGGACGCGATCGCCGGCCTGGAGACCGGGCAGTAACCCGCGAACCGCGCGCCTACGTCTGGTCCCTGTCCAGCAACAGGTTTTTCAGTACGTCGCCGAAGGCGGGGCGCGTGATGAGGACCCCGATGAGGACACCCACGATGGTGATGATGGCGAACCCGGCGAGTTCACCGAGGCCGAACCCGATCAGCGGGCTCATCGCCACGATGGTGGTTGCGGCCGCGGCACCGATGACCCAGAATGCCTTCCGGAATCGGCTCTGGAACACGCGCCCCGTTCCGATCTCACCCCGCTGGAGGATCTCGTCCGTGATGATGACGAGGTCGTCCACCCCCGTGCCGATGACGGCGATGAACCCGGCGATATGGGCGAGGTTGAGCCGCATCCCCACCGCAACGGCGAACCCGAGGAGGATGAAGACCTCGGCGGTGGCCGTCAGGAGCATCGGGATGGCGATGCGCGTCTGGCGGTAGCGCAGGAAGATGACGCCGCTCAGCGCGATCCAGGCGAGCAGGCCGGTCACCAGCGAGAGCAGCTTGAACCGCTCGGCGGTTCCCGGCTCGACCTGGTTGAACGACTGCATCACGAACTGCGACGGGAGCGCACCGGCACGGAGGTCCCGTTCGATCTGCCGGGCGCGCTCGAAGGAGTCCGTCTGCAGGATGAAGGCCGGCGACTCTACGAACTCCCCGGTCCGGATCGACTCGGAGAGGCTCGCTTCCATCCCCCCTGCGTAGCTAATGTTCCCGTCGACCACAGTCATCAGGCAGTAGCCGGAGTAGTTCCCATCGGGGGACTGGGGCCGATCGCACGCGACGCCACCTGGCTGGCCAAAGCCGAAGTCCTGGAGGTTCCGCATGAAGTCCGGGGCAGCATCGTCAGTCAGAGTCACCGAGACGTGCGGTGGCCGCCCCTCCTCACCCTGGCGGGCCTGCGGATCGGCCGCGAAGTCCGACTGGCCGGCGCCGCTGACGAGCACGGTCTCCCTGAGGTGGCCGCTCCCGCTCGGATTCGGATAGAGGGCGACGACCTCCACCTGCCCCTGGCGACTGATGGTCTCGTTCACCTGGGTGAAGTTCGTCGAGGGCGTCTGGATGCGGATGAAGCTCTCGCCGGCGGCTGTGGTCGCGACCGTCGCGCCACCGCCCGCGAGGCCCGTCTGGTCGATCTTGCCGGTGATGGTCTCGGCGGCACTGCCGAGTGTTTCGGTGGTGACCCCCTCCCTGATCCCGTCCGCCGAGACGTCGATTCCGGCCGCACCGAGAGCGGCCGCGAACTCCGCACGGGAGTAGCTCCCGTTGAAGAGTTCGATCGTCCCGTCCCCGGGGACTTGCCCCGGACGGACGCCGACGTCGAGTTCCGCCACTCCGAGTTCGTCGGCGATCTGCGTCGTGAGGGTCTGCTGGTCGACCCCCGAGAGGTTGACGCCATCGGCGGTGAATCCGACCAGCGTCCCCCGCAGGCGAATGCCGCCGCCGAGGTCGATGCCGAACTCAAGATTCGTGGGTCCGGCCGCGGCGTCCCCACCGCCCTCGCCAGCCCCCTGGAACGGGCCGAATAGCAGAAGGCCGGCACCCAGGAGGAATACGACCAGGACCACGATCCGCCAGTTTTCGCGCACGTTCATCGCGATGCCCCCTCGTACTTGTACCAGCGGAGCAGACTGAGATTGAGCAGGTACGTGTTCATGAGATCAGTGGCCAGGCCAACGACGAGGATGAGACCGATCTGGGGCATGAGCGGAATCGCGAACAGATAGGCCACGATGGCCATCACGGTCATCGCGGAGATCGAGGTCAGCGTCATCGTGACCCCGGTCCGCATCGCCCGGTAGGTGCTCTCGTAGAAGCCACCCGAGCGGCGGAGGATGTGGTTGTTCAGGAGGACGTCCGAGTCGACGCTATACCCGATGAGCATCAGGAGGGCGGCGACGGTCCCCAGCGTCATCCTGATGCCGAAGACGTTCATGAACGCCACCGGAATGACCAGGTCCGAGAAGGCAGAGGCGACGACCGCGATCGAAGGGATGAACGAGCGAAACAGCAGGAAGATGAGGATGCTCATCCCGAGGAAGGCGACGCCGAGTGCCAGGAGCGTCGTCTGGGCGGCACCGGCCCCGAAGCTCGCCGACGTCCCGGCGAAGGAGCGAGGCTCGTAGCCCGCCTCGGTCAACTCCGTCCTGATGAGTTCGTTCGCCGTCGACTGCGTCGTCAGCACGTACGAGTCAGAGCCGGCGACGGGCTGGAGACTCGCGATATCGAATCCCTCCAGCGTCGACCGGATCTGGTCGGGCGAGTCTGTCGTCGCGATCTCGACCTCCGTCCCACCCGTGAACTCGATCCCCGGCGAGACCGGCGCTCCGGTCACCACGTACCAGCCCAGGATGATGACGAGAGCCACACCCAGGACCGCCAGCGGTACGGCCGCCAACTGGCGGTTTGAGTACCGGGTATAGTCGATCTCCGGGAGGGCGATGTCGACCATGCGGGTGGGTGTGACCAGGGAGCCGATAAGCCTTCTTATATTCCCGTCGGAGGCGGCCGGTGATGTGTTACCCCAGGGCTCGTGAACCCGGTCGGTCCCACTCTGCTGTTCCTTGCGGGCCGCTACGGCGTCGCGATCGGTTGCCGGGTACGACATCGCGCAGGGGGCCGACCTGGCATCGATCGCGGGCTCCTGATCCGACGTTGCGCGGAGCTCTCCGACGCGGCTCGTGTGGAGGTCCCCGACACGACTTGCGGGGAGGTGCCCGACGCGGCTCGTGCGGAGGTCCCCGACACGACTTGCGCGGAGGTCCCCGACGCGGCTCGTGCGGAGGTCCCCGACACGGCTTTGCGCCTGGACCGTCAAGAGTGCTGTATGGATCAGGGAGTTGCCGAAACGGTCGAACTGTCCTACCCGGCGGACCTGAGCGACTGGGGTCGGGACATCGTCGAAGATTCCCCGTTCCGTGCCTACCTCCGGACGGCCCACGACGAGGCCAGCGAAGGGGACACCTGGCCGGAGTTCGTCGGCGTCGGCTGCTGTGGCGACACACTCGACGTTCCACTCGATGTCGAGCGCGTCGAGGGCGGTCACAGGATCGGGCCGGAGACCTCGTTCACCTTTACCGTCCGCGAGGCCTGCGGCCTCCCCGGCGGGTGGCAGGTCCAGAGTGCCGACGGCCCGACGACGTAGCGCTTTTTCGACGGTCACGGCCGAGTCGACCGGTCAGCGAGCGGTTCGGACGACGAGTCCCGCGATCCCACCCAGCTTCTCACGCTACTGGAATGATGGCTGCACCCTTCGCAGTCCCACCCGAAGCTCGGATATGGCACTGCTTGCAGACACGGCCGCCGTCGTCACCGGCGGGGCCTCCGGCATCGGTCGCGGCATCGCTCTCGAGTACGCGAACCACGGCGCGACCGTCGTCGTCGCGGACGTCCGCGAGGAGCCCAAGGAGGAGGGGGCACCCACCCACGAGGTGATCCAGGAGGAGACCGACAGCGAGGCGACGTTCGTCGACTGCGACGTGACGGAGGTCGACGACCTCGAGGCCGCCGTCGCGGCGGCCGACGAGTTCGGCGGCGTCGACGTCATGGTGAACAACGCGGGTATCTGGCGCCCCGAGGAGTTCCTCGAGGTGACCGAGCAGGAGTACGCCCAGCTCATGGCCATCAACATGAAGGGCGTGTACTTCGGCTCCCAGGCCGCAGCCAAACGGATGGTCGAGGCCGACGGCGGGTCGATCATCAACATCTCGAGCGTCAACGGCATCTTCGGGAACGGCGGGTTCCCGAGCTACACGGTCTCCAAGGCCGGCATCCGGGTGCTCAGTCGCTCGCTCGCCCACGGCCTCGGCGACCACGGCGTCCGCGTCAACTGCATCCTTCCCGGGGCCATCGACACGGCGATCGGCCCCGAGGACGCGGACACCGAGGGCCAGATCGACCAGTTGCTTCCGATGATCCCGCTCGGTCGCCAGGGCCAGCCCGCGGACATCGGGGGCGCGGCGGTCTTCCTCGCGAGCGATCTTGCGAGCTACGTCACCGGCGCCTCGCTGGTGGTCGACGGTGGCTGGACGACCTGGCGCTGAACCCCCTTGCTCCGTGCGGGACGGCTCGACGGGCCCGCTCCGGTCGAACCGGACCGAAGTCGTCTTTTCCCCGGCTCACCGAGTCGGCGCCAATGAGCGAGGACCCGCCGGGCGAGGACGTCGCTGACTCGAGCCGCGATGCTGCTGGCTCGAACAGCGATACCCTGGGTCCGAGCCACGCCGGCCGACAGCGGGTCCTGGGGATCGAGGGCACGGCCTGGGCGGCGAGTGCCGCCATCTACGACGCCGCGACGGGCGAGGTGACCATCGAGACCGAAGCCTACGAACCCGAGAGCGGCGGCATCCACCCCCGCGAGGCCGCCGAGCACATGGGCGAGTACATCCCTGTGGTCGTCGAGCGCGCCCTGGCCCAGGCCCGGGGGGCTGCCGGTGCCGACGAGCCGCCCATCGACGCCGTCGCGTTCTCCCGCGGCCCGGGGCTGGGCCCCTGCCTGCGGATCGCGGCCACGGCGGCCCGTGCGGTCGCCGGGCGCTTCGAGGTTCCGCTGGTCGGCGTCAACCACATGCTCGCTCACCTCGAGATCGGCCGGCACCGGTCGGGACTCGAGGCACCGGTCTGCCTGAACGCCAGCGGGGCCAACGCCCACGTGCTGGCCTACCACAACGGCCGCTACCGAATCCTCGGCGAGACGATGGACACCGGCGTCGGCAACGCCATCGACAAGTTCACCCGCCATCTGGGCTGGGCCCACCCCGGCGGCCCGAAGGTCGAGGCGCGGGCTCGGGAGGGGGAGTACGTCGATCTCCCCTACGTCGTGAAGGGGATGGACTTCTCCTTTTCGGGGCTCTCGAGTGCGGCCGCGGACGCCGTCGACGCCGGGACGCCGGTCGCGGACGTCTGCCGTGGCCTCGAGGAGACGGTCTTCGCGATGCTGACGGAGGTGAGCGAACGCGCCCTCTCGCTGACGGGCCGGGACGAACTCGTCCTCGGCGGCGGCGTCGGGCAGAACGACCGCCTCCGAGAGATGCTGGGGACGATGTGCGACCAGCGCGACGCGACGTTCTTCGCCCCCGAGGACCGGTTCCTCCGGGACAACGCCGGGATGATCGCCCTCCTCGGGGCGAAGATGTTCGCGGCCGGCGACACGCTCTCGATCGCCGAGTCCCGCATCGACGCCGACTTTCGGCCGGACGAGGTCCCGGTCACCTGGCGGCAGATCGCAGAGCCGGTCCCGGCGGGCAGCGGTGGGACGAGCCCAGTCAAGGGGGCCGAGGCGACCGTGGCCTTCGAGGACGACCGCGTCCTCAAGGTTCGAACCCCCCGCAAGTACCGACACCCCGCACTCGACGCCCGCCTCCGTCGGGAGCGCACGCGGGAGGAAGCACGCCTGACCAGCGAGGCCCGCAGGAACGGGGTTCCGACGCCGCTCGTGCGGGCCGTGGACCCGCCCAACGGCCGCATCGTCTTCCAACACGTCGGCGACGCGGACCTGCGCGACGCCCTGACCACCGACCGGGCCCGGACGTTGGCCCGCCAGCTCGCCACCATTCACGGGGCTGGGTTCGTCCACGGCGATCCGACGACCCGGAACGTGCGGGTGAGCAGAAACTCCGGCGACGACCCCGGTCTCCACCTGGTGGACTTCGGCCTCGGGTATTACTCCCGGGACCTGGAGGACCACGCGATGGACCTGCACGTCCTCGCCCGTAGCCTCGCGGGAACGGCCGCCAACCCGGAGGCCCTGATGGCCACGGCCGAGGAGGCCTACCGCGACGCCGGTGACCCCCGTGTTCTCGACCGACTTCGCGAGATCGAGGGCCGGGGCCGCTACCGGTGATCGTCATGCCCCGAGGGCCCCGAGAGCCTGGCTCTCCCCTACGTTTACAATCTAATACGTGGTACCAACCCGACGGGATGCCCGCGGGGTTGGAGCGAGGGAAACGGATTTACCGGGTGCGGACCACTGTTGTTGTATGAGCGAGAAACCATCCTCCGGCGAACTCTTCGGTATCCCGTACAACTTCGAGCGACCGAGTCTCCGTCGCATGCTGTCGGCGTACTGGCAGCCCGACAAGGGGATGCTCGTCGAGAAGCCATTCGGCGTCGGGTACACGCTGAACCTGGCGAACTGGCGGTCCTGGCTCGTTCTGGGTGTCGCCGGCGCGCTGCTCTGGCAGCAGGGGCAAGGCGAGTCCGAGGCCGAACCGACCGAGGTCGACGAGGAGGAACCGGTCGAAGTCGTGGTGGACTGAGGACCGTCGGGAGGTCGTACTCGACCCCCGAATGCCGCCTTGCTAATCGACCCAGGCCCGATTCTGGTCGATTGCCATCAGGCCCCAAGCGGACCGACCGACGCCTATTTTCCCACTCCGCGCCGAGGCGGAGTATGCTCACCTTCGTGACGACCAACCCGGGGAAGGTCACCGAGGCCAGGGAGTACCTCGACGAGCCGGTCGGCCGCGAGGCCTTCGACTACCCGGAGATCCAGGCCGACGACCTCGCGACCGTGGCCGCCCACGGGGCCCGCGCGGCCTACGAGCACCTGGGCGAGGCGGTCATTGTCGACGACTCCGGCCTCACTATCGACACTCTCGATGGCTTTCCCGGCCCCTACTCCTCCTACGTCGAGGACACGCTCGGGATCGAGCGAGTCTGGCACCTGGCGGAAGCGGAGGCAGACAGGTCGGCGGCCTTCCGCTCGGTGATCGCCTACTGCGACGGGGAGTCCTTCGACGCCACGCCGGAACCAGTCGACCGCGGCGACCGCCGCGGGCATGACCTCGCGGCCGCTGACCGCGACGGTGCGATCACCGACGAGCAGGTTCACGACGGTCTGGGTGACGGGGACGCCGGGAATCCCGCCCCGGTAAAACTCTTCGAAGGACTCGTTCCCGGACAGATCGTGGCGCCGCGTGGGAAGGGCGGCTTCGGCTTCGACCCGATCTTCGAGTACGACGGCGTGACCTTCGCCGAGATGGACACCGCCGAAAAGAACGCGGTCTCCCACCGTGGACGCGCTCTCGGACAGTTCGCCGCCTGGTTCGAGACAGCCGAGCGGTAGCCCGAGGGACCGGGAAACCGGAGTCCGGACCTGCTACGTCGAGGGGGAACGCGCACCCGCGGGCACGTCGTGAAATATCAGGCCCGCGGATCGGTGTCCGGACCGGGGTACTCGCCGCCGACGACCGCCGGGTAGAGCCGCTCCGGATCGAACAGCGTCGCGAAGGCGTGGGGGGTTCGGACGCTCACCCGGAGATGGTCCCGGAGCGCGAGGTTGGCCTCGGAACTCGAGAGCCCCTCGTCGAACGTGAGGAGGTGGGCGGCTCGACCGGCGTAGGCGGAGGCGAGCCCCGGATGGTCCCCCGGCGGGTGGGTGACCCGGACCCGGAGGGCCGCCAGCCGCTCCCCCCAGTCCTGCGCGAGTTCGGCGTCGGCCAGACTGGTCACCACGGCGATTCCGTCGGCGAGGAGGTCGTCACTCGCGACCAGGTCCACCCACCGGTGGGTTCTGACCTGATCCATCGCCGGCCTGGCCTCACCACCGACGAGGAGATCCGCGGCCAGCACGTCGGCGTCCGCCACGACCCGGGCCGGGTCGGGCCGACCGGATTCTTCGGTCTCGCCACCACCCCCACCACCACTTTCGTCCGTCCGGTCCTCGGTCTGCCCGGAGCGCTCTCCGGTCTCCGCCGCGGAACCGTCACTGGATCCGGGGACTGCCCGTTGGTCCTCGCTCGCCTCGCCCGCCGATCGGTGTTCCGCGAGTTCGTCGCGAACGTCGGCCACCGAGGTCGCGGGAGCGATCGCATCCGCGCGTTCGAAGAGACTGGCCCAGGTCATGCAATTGTGGCCCTCCTGGACCCGTCCCGGCTCCGGCGTTTGGTGGCGGGACCTGGCCGGATACGATCGACCGGAGCGGGTGTCACACGGCCGTCTGACGCGGATTTAAGTGATGACGTTGTCACCACACACCCGGGCGCGCTCCGACGTTTCAACGGCCTCAGGACAACTCCCATCCTCCCACGGCGCGCCCGGCCACCTGTATCCACCCTTCTCCTCGCGCCCCCGGGGTCCGGAGCAGCGCCATCGGACTCACGACGGAGCGGCCTCACCCCGAAGCTGATCACGGAGATCGTCTAGTACGTCCGGGGCCGCCATCACGCCGACGTGGTCGCCGGATCGGATCTCCGTTCCCGGGAGCGGGATCTCCATCGCCTCGTTCGCCCGGCCGTGGGCGTAGAGGCGGGCGTCGGCCGGGAGGGAGACGTCGGCGACCCGGGACCCGACGACCGGGGACCCATCGGGGATGGTGACCTGGGCGAGCGAGAGGTGCTCGGTCAGTTCGGCAAGGACGTTGAAATCCCCGCCGAGGAGCGCGGTCTTGGCGCCGGCTGCGCCGAGTCGCTCCGGGTAGACGATCTCGTCGACGTCCTCGGCGTACGTCTCGTAGAGTTCGTCGCTGAAATCCTCGCTCACGCGGAGCACCGTCCGACAGTCGTGGGCCCGGCCGACCACACAGACCGAGAAGTTCGTCTGGAGGTCCCCTGTCAGCCCCCCGATGGCGTCCACGTCCTCGAGCCCGATGCTCTCGAGGACGCCGTCCGTGCCGCCGTCGCCGTGGACCGCCGCAAACCCCTCCTCGCGTGCCCGCTCGACCGTGACGACGTCGTTGTCGACGATGGTCACGTCGTGGCCCTCGCTCCCCAGGATCCGGGCCGTCCGGTTCCCCACCCGCCCGAAACCGACGATGACAAACTTCATAGTCGATGGGTACGGCTGGCCGTGAGAAAAAATCACGGGTTGATCCGGCGTCGCAAACGAGGCCCGCTGAGGCGATTAGGCCGACCTGGGCCGGGTAGGGAGGCGGTTCCGTGGTAGGAGGCGCTCTGACGCTCAGCCCTCGGTGTTGGCAGTCGTGGTGGGGGGAGTGGTCGTGTTTTCGTCCGCCTCGCCTGCATCGTCCTCCTCACGTCAATCTTCGGGGGGGTCGCCGTCACCACCGTCATCCGGCGGACCACCATCGCCGCCGGGTTCATCGTCGGAGTTCGTGGTCTCGGCTGCCCCGGACTCGCCATCAGTGCCGGTGCCACCCGCCTCCGGCGAGTCCCCCTCCTCGGGACCGGCGTCCGGGCGGGCTTCTTCGGGGCCCCCGTCTGATCCGCCGACCGCCTCGATCGGCTGGTCGACGCCGGAGGCACTCGCCACCGGCTTGAGCATGTACTTTCCGCTCTTGCCGGCCTTGTGGACGGAGATGTCGAACACGAAGTCGACCGACTCCTGGGCCGCGACCTCGAAGGGCGTGTTGAGGTGGAGTCGCTCGCTGGGCAGTTTCACGGCCACCTCTGAGCCGTCCTCGAGGACGCCCTCGACGTCGCTCACGTACACGAAGACCTTGGTGTACTTCCCCGCGGGCATCTCGGGGGTGTCGATCAGCGTCGCGTTGGGGCCGGTGAGTTCGGTCAGGTCGACGGTCCGATTATCGACGTCGCGCTCGATCCACCCGGCACTCTCGTCTTCGCTATCCCCGTCCTCCTCCGCCGTTTCCGCTACCTCTACCTCTACCTCTACCTCTTCCTCCTCTTCCTCCTCATCGCCATCCTCGCCGTCGGGACTACCGCTCTCGGCCTCATCCTCATCCTCGCTGTCCGCTTGACCTGTCTCCCCTCCGGCCTCGTCATCGCTTCCGGCCTCGTCACCGTCTGTCTGGGACGTAGTGGTCGGACTGGCCGTCGGCTCCTCCGGGGTCTCCGTTTGGGGGCTGGTCGGCCGGTTCGGCTCCGGAGTCGCGGTTTCATTGGCGACGTCACCGGACTCCTCCTCCTCCTCCTCCTCCTCCTCCTCCTCGTCGTCGTCAGCACCGGGCTCTCCAGCATACTGGAAGCCGACCCGCGTCACGGTCACGTTCAGGTGGGCGAAGTCGTCGATCGGTGCGTCGCTGACATAGAAGTTGACCGTCGCTTGCTGATCCGTCGCCGCGCCAACACCGGCACTCCCCCCGTCGGGCCCGTCGCTCGTGAGCGTCGTGCCGGCCCCGTCGGTGAGACCCGAGCCGGTGCTCGAGGCACACCCGGCCAGTACGACCGCCACGACCACGAGGGCTGTCAATAGGACGGTTCGGTCCATACACCCGGAGTGTCGTACTCGCGCAAGAAGGCACTGGCCGTTCGATCCGTTCAGCGCGTTGAACGTTCTGAAGGGTGCCAACCGGGCCCTTTCGAGCCTGGGGTGCCGGCCCGGGTAGACCCGGGCCAGGTGCCTCACTCGTGGCGACGTCTGGGGCCGATTCTTGCCGGCTGAATCCGACACGCCTTTCGCGGGGCATGCCGGACGCCAGGGTATGCGCGTCACGTTTCTGGGGACCAGTGGGTCCGTACCGACGACGGTCCGCAACCCCAGCGGCATCGTGGTCGCCCGCGAAGGCGACCGCCTCCTCTTCGACTGCGGCGAGGGCACCCAGCGCCAGATGATGCGCTACGGGACCGGGTTCGGCCTCGACCACGTATTCCTCACGCACACCCACGGCGACCACGTCCTCGGTCTCCCCGGCCTCGTCCAGACCCTGGATTTCAACGACCGAGCGGCTCCGCTGGCGATTCACGCCCCGGCGGGGACCCGTGACGTCGTCGAGACCCTCGTGCGGGTAACTGGAGGGCGCCCATCGTATCCAATCCGGGTCACCCAGGTCGAGGCCGGCGAGGTGGCTCTCGAGGCGGCCGAGTACGAGGTGCGAGCTGTCGCCGCCGATCACCGGACAACGGCCGTCGGGTACGCAATCGTCGAGGATCAGCGGCGGGGCGTCTTCGACCGCGAGAAAGCCGAGGAGGATCTCGGGATCCCGCCGGGGCCGAAGTACTCCCGGCTCCACCGGGGCGAACCGGTCGAACACGAGGGCCGGACCGTCCGGCCGGCGGAGGTCGTCGGGCCCCCGCGGCCGGGCCGGCGCCTGGTCTACTCCGGGGACACGCGCCCCACCGAGGCTCTCGTCGAGGCCGCGGCCGACGCTGACCTGCTGATTCACGACGGCACCTTCGCGGACGACCGGGCAGAGCGGGCCCGCCAGACCGGTCACTCGACGGCCCGAGAAGCCGCCGAGGTGGCGAACCTGGCTGGAGCGAAGCACCTCGCCATCACCCACATCTCCTCGCGGTACGCGGGGGATCAACGCCCCCTGGCGGCGGAACTCGAGGACACCTTCGACGGCGAGCGAGCGCTGGTGGCCTGGGACGGACTGCAGCTCCAGGTCCCCTATCCCGACAGCGACACGCCTTTCGAGGTCACTGAAGCGGAGTGAAAGGCCGGGACCGGGGATGCAACCGCCGGCGTATCCGCCCCAATATACGATGTAGCACTATGAAATACAGTGGCGAGTCGGGGGGTGGAGGGCTTCGGTCGAAGCGGTGTCCACGGGTATCCGTCCTGGGCGCCCGAATCGCTCGGTGGTGGCCGGGCCCGGGGCCCCGCCATCGGCCGTGGCTTTATTTTGGTTCGTCGCTTACCCGCGGCCGTGTCAGGAGACGATCCCGGCCAGCCCTCCCTCGTCTACGGTGTTGACGTCCAGAGCGGCGACGTCCGCGGCGATGCACCCTCCTACGCACTGGTGCTGCTGACGGTCCCGACGGCACGCGGCAGCCACGGGGCCGGCGAGGGCGCCATCGACGTCGAGCGGGACGTGGTCACTGGCCGGAAGCTCCACCGGCTGATCGACGACGAAGCACCCGCGATCGTCGCCACGGACAACGTCTACGAACTCGCGGCGGACAGCGACGCCCTGGTCCACCTCCTCCGCGAGTTGCCCGACCGGACCAGACTGGTCCAGGTCACTGGCGCCCAGCAGCCCGAACCCCTCTCGCGGGTCGCCAAGCGGCACGGGGTCCCGTACGGGAAGGAGCCGATGGCCGAGGCCGAGGCCGCGGCCCGCCTCGGGGCCGCGAACGTCGGCCAGGAGGTGACAGCCTTCACCGACACGACGCGAGTGAAGGTGAGCCGGGGGCGGTCGACCGGCAAGGGCGGCTGGAGCGAGGACCGCCACACGCGACGGATCCACGGCGCGGTCAAACGCCGCGCCCGCGAGGTCGAGTCGACGCTCGAGGACAACGGTCTCGCGTTCGACCGCGAGGTCACCGAGAAGTACGGCGGCTTCGCGAACGCGACCTTCGCCGTCGAGGCCCGTCCGGAGGACATCCCGGTCGGCACGGGTCGCAGTGGCGACGTGCGTGTCGAGATCGAGCGCGAGCGTCGCGACGGCATCGAGTTCCGCCCGCTGGCGAAACGGCGGGACCCGGTCGTCGTGGGGATCGACCCGGGCACGACCACGGCCGGGGCGGTCGTGGGCCTGGACGGCGGCGTCCTCGACACCTTCAGCGCGCGCGAGGTGGGCGCCGCCGACCTCACCGAGTGGGTCGTCGAACGCGGGCGGCCCGTCGTTGTGGCCGCCGACGTGACGCCGATGCCCGAGACCGTCGAGAAACTCCGTCGGAGCGTCGACGCCGCGGGCTGGACGCCCGGCAGCGATCTCCCAATCGACGAGAAGCTCCACCGGACCCGGGAGGAGGGCTACGACAACGACCACGAGCGCGACGCCCTGGCGGCGGCGCTGTCGGCCTACGACGACCACGTCGACCAGTTCGAGCGCATCGCCCGCAAGGTCCCGCCGCGCCAGGACATCGGGCCCGTCGTCGCTCGCGTGGTCGCCGGCGAGGAGTCCGTCGAAGCGGTTCTGACCGACCTCGCAGACGAGGATGCCGGCGCGGACGCCGGGGACGACGCAGGAGAGTCCGAGGTTACCCGGAGCCCGGAGCAGCGACGCATCGGCCGCCTGGAATCACAGGTCGACCGCCTCGAGGCGCAGGTCGAGCGTCTCCAGTCGACCGTCGAGGAGCGTGACGAGACCATCGCCGAGTACGAATCGCGGCTCTCCGAGGCCCGCAGCCAGGAGCGCCGGGAAACACGGAAGCAACGCGTGGTCACCCGGCTCGAACGGGGGAAGGAGCGCCTCGAGCGGGACCTGGAGGCAGAGCGCGAGCGGGTCGTGAACCTCGAGCAGAAACTCGAGCGCCTGAAGGCCCTCTGGAAGCTCGACCACTCGGACTTCGCCGACGTCTCCGAGAAGCAGGCCGGGCTCGTGTCGGTGAAGGTTGTCGAGCAGTTCACGGTCGACGCCATCGAGGCCGTCGACGACTCCGTCGGTCTGGTCGAGGACGACGTGGTCATGCTCCGTGACGCCAGCGGTGCCGGCCGGTCCACGGCCGAACGGCTAGCATCGGTGGGCCCGCGGCTGGTGCTTCGCGACGGGGGGCTCTCGGAGGTGGCCGATTCCGTCCTGTTCGAGAACGGCGTTCCCGTCGCGCCCGCCGACATGGTGAGCGTCCAGGAGGTTGACGAGCTGGCCGTCGCCCGCGAGGCCGAGGTGGAGGCGGCCATCGCCGACTGGGAGGGGCGGGCCGCCGAGCGCAAGCGCCAGCAGCGCGCCGAACTGGTCGATTCGGTGATCAGTGAGCACCGAGCACGAGCGACTCGACCGGAGTGAGCGTCGCTGACTGGCGAGGCGGCGACC
>JAZKTI010000249.1:0-3687 GCA_036625635.1 Haloarculaceae archaeon | reverse complement strand
AGGCCGCCGCCAGCGACAGACGGGGGCAGGCCGCTGCCAGCGACAGACGGGGGCAGGCCGCGGACAAGTACCGGGAGCGAGACGCCGACAGCACGGCCCGACGGCGGGCGACAGCTCCGCATCGCCGTCAACGGTGCGAGCGGGCGGATGGGCCGGACCGTGATCGAGACCGCCGCCGAGCGGGCGGACCTGTCCGTCAGTTTCGGCGTCGACACCGCGGCCGACGAGGCCGCGACGCCGCCAGTCTACGACGCCGGATCCGTCGCCAGCGCGACGGCGACCCACGGCGCAGACGTCTTCGTGGACTTCTCGAGGCCCGAGGCAACGGTCGACCTCGCCGAGACCTGCACCCAGCAGAACGTCGCGCTGGTCACGGGAACGACCGGGTTCTCCGAGACGCAGCTCGGGAGCCTCGAGTCGACCAGCGAGCAGGTGCCCGTGCTGAAGGCGGCGAACTTCTCCCGCGGGATCCAGGCACTCCTCCGCGCCCTCGAACCGGCGCTTTCGGCCCTCCAGGGCTACGACATCGAACTCTCGGAGACCCACCACAACGGCAAGGAAGACGCCCCGTCGGGAACGGCGACCACCATCCTCGAGGCGATCCAGGAGGAGCGTGACCTCGAGCCGGTGTACGGCCGCCAGGGGATCGCCCCCCGGGGTGACGACGAGATCGGCGTGCAGGTCTCCCGGCTCGGCGACGTCCGCGGCGAACACGAGGTCCGGCTGGGCGGAAACGACGAGGTCCTCTCGATCGCCCACCGCGCCGAGGATCGGGCCGTCTTCGCCGCCGGCGCCCTCGACGCCGCTGTCTGGCTCGCAGCGCGGAATCCGGGCTGGTATACATTCGGAGACGTGATCGGGGACCAATGAGTCTCGAATCGGACGTGTCCGACCTCTGGCAGCGCTACGAGGAGGGCGACCTGTCCGCCGGGAGCGCGACCGCCGACCACCGCGCGATCCTCGATGCCTTCCTCGACGCCCTGGAGGCCGGCGAGGTGCGTGCCGCCGAGCGCGTCGACGGCGAGTGGCAGGCAAACGCCTGGGTGAAACGCGGCATCCTCTTGAACTTCGGCCTCCGGGAGATCGACCAGTATGACGTCGGCGGCGTCACCTACAACGACGTCCTTCCGCTACTCGACACGGCCGATCTCGGGAAGCGTGGGTCCCGGAACACGCCCGACGGGACCGTCGCCCGCCGCGGCGCCCACATCGGGAGCGACGTCATCATGATGAGCCCCTCCTTCGTCAACATCGGTGCCCACGTCGGAGACGGCACGCTCGTCGACTCGTGTGACACCGTCGGCTCGGCCGCCCAGATCGGCGAGACCGTCAAGCTCGGCGCGAACACGCTCGTCGGCGGCGTCCTCGAGCCCGTCGAGTCAACCCCCGTGATCATCGAGGCCGGCGTCTCCCTGGGGGCCGGGTGTCGCGTGACGTCGGGGTTCATCGTTGGCGAGAACTCCGTGGTGGGCGAGAACACCCTCCTCACCCCCCGAATTCCGGTCTACGATCTCGTCGAGGAGAGGGTCGTCTACGGCCACCTCCCGGCCGAACGACGGGCCTTCACCAGGTACGTCGAATCCTCGATCTCGGACCACGACCTCTTCGAGGGCGGCGCGTACAAGCCGGCGGTCGTCGCGACCGACCTCGAGACCGAGACGCTCGAAGCCACCGAGCGGGAGGACGCCCTCCGGGAGTAACAGGGCACATGGCCACCGACACCCCACCCATCCGGCGCCTCGCCGACTGGGACCACGACCGCTTGCAGGACCTCGCCGCCGAATACGACACGCCGCTGTACGTCCTCGATCCGACCCGAGTCCGGGAGAACTACCGGGGCTTCGCCGCGGCCTTCCCCGATGCACACGTCATGTACGCGGCGAAGGCCCACACCGGTCGGGCGGTCCTCTCGGCCGTACTCGAGGCCGGCGCGGATATCGAATGTGCGGCCCGCGGCGAACTCAAGCGTGCCATCCAGGCCGGTGCCGACCCCGATACGCTCCAGTACACCGCGGTCAACCCGCCCGATCGTGACCTCGACTACGCCGTGGACCTCGCCGCCGATCACCCCGGCCTGACGATCACCGGCGGCGCCCGCGACACCTTCGATCGCTTGGCAGCGCGGGGCTACGACGGCCGCGTCGCGATCCGCATCAACCCCGGCATCGGCACGGGCCACCACGAGAAGGTCGCGACCGGCAAGGACGCCAAGTTCGGGATTCCGTACGGCCGCGTGGTCGACCTCGCCCGCGACGTGGCCGACCGCTTCGACCTCGTGGGCCTGCACGCCCACGTGGGCAGTGGCGTCCTCCAGGACGACCTGGCCGACCACTGCCAGGCCATCGCCAGAGTCGCAGCCAAGGCGCGCGAGGTGGACGGGGCCGTCGGCCCGCTCGAGTTCATCGACGTCGGTGGCGGCTTCGGCGTCCCCTACCGGGAAGCGGTCGAGCCACTCGACATGAGCGAGGTCGGCAAGCGCGTCCGGACTGCCGTGGGTGACCTCGACGCGCACCTGACGCTCGAACCCGGCCGGTACGTCGTCGCCGACGCCGAACTGATCCTGACCGAGGTGAACACCGTCAAGGAGACCCCCGAGACGACGGTCGTCGGCGTCGACGCCTCGCTGTCGACGCTCATCCGACCGGCCATGTTCGGGTCCTATCATCCCATCCGGAACCTCACCGACCCGGAGCGGTCGGCCGAGCCGGCCGCCGTCGGCGGGCCCTGCTGTACGAGCGCCGACGTCTTCGCGACCGACCGCCCGATCGCTCGCCCCGAGCGGGGTGACCTGCTCGCCATCGGTAACGCCGGCGCCTACGGATACGAACTCGCCAACAACTTCCACTCCCAGCCCCGGCCCGCGGAAGTCAGTGTCGAAGGCATCGAGCCCGATGCGGCGGCACGTGTGGTTCGCCGGCGGGAGACGATGGCCGACGTCACCCGCGTCGAGGACGAGGCGGAGTGAGGGGCGCTGGAGGGCTGTCGGACCGAGGGCGACGGTCGTCGCGCCGGACCGCTCTTCTCCGGACCCACCCCGTCCGCCGGTTACACCTCCGCTCCGGTCTGGAAACTGTTTTGAGGATCGGTGATGGACCGCGGACATGGAACGGGCGACGCGGACGCGGGACACCGACGTGCTCGTACAGACCGGGGTCCTGATCGTACTCTCCACGGCGGTCCTGACGGCCAGTTTCGTCGGCCTCGTCGGTCTGGTGACCGGCGGCGTCACCGGCTTCGAGAGTCGACTCCCGTACTACTCGCTCGCCCTCGCGCTGGCCTTCGTCGGTGGCATTCTTGCCTTCGAGCGCGAGTACGACCGGGGCGAGACAATCATCCGCCTCGCGGCTATCGCGGGCGGGGTGGCGTTCGTGCTGGTGAGCCTCTCGGGGGAGGGGATCGCATTGCTCCTCCAGCGCCCTGCAGCGCTGACATCCTCGCAGTCGCTCCTCTACTTCGTCGCCGCGGGGCTGATTGCGACTGGGCTGGGGTACCTCGGCATGCACCACTGGCGGGACCTGGTCCCCGGTCGCGAGACGCAGTTGTAGGGTACATTAGGAACTTGCGATTGTCGGAAACGACCGGAAAGCCCCCACCTGCCCTTCGAACGGAGACTCGATCGCTACCGCAAACAGCCAGAACGCCCTCACCTCGCTCTCCTGAGTCGGTGGGACTGCCACTGCAACCGCA
>JAZKTI010000248.1:0-3714 GCA_036625635.1 Haloarculaceae archaeon | reverse complement strand
GACCCTGGCTCTGACGCCCCTGGCCAGGACGCCCCCGACCAAACCTCTGACCCCGATGACGACTCTGATTCTGACGGGGACTCTACTTAGGACGACGACCCTGACTCGGACGAAGATGACTCTCCGGACGACGAGGGATAGACGACCTCCGGGACCAACGAGACTACCAGCATCGAACGCGTCCTCTGCAGCTCTCACACGTCCGAAGTTGGCGGCGAGTTCCGCCCCGAACCGCAGCACGTAGAGGACCCGCAAGGGTTGGTGAGGGGAGTAACATATAAGCGTCGACGCACTACCCTCACGTGAATGGACTCCGCCGAACTGCTCGATCTCCTCGGCAACGGGAACCGTCGGCGGATCCTCCGCCTGCTCTCCCAGAAGCCCTGTTACGTCACCGAGATCAGTGACTACCTCGGCGTGAGCCCCAAGGCGGTCATCGACCACCTTCGGAAACTCGAGGATGCCGGACTCGTCGAGAGTCGGACCGACGACAAGCGCCGGAAGTACTTCTCCATCGCGAGGAACGTCCGCCTCGAGGTCAGCGTCTCCCCCTACGAGTTCGGGACCAAGAGCGCCTACCCGGCGAGTCGGAACCTCGATATGACTCGCTGGCGGTACCTGACCATCGAGGTGGAGGAGGAGCGCGACCCAAGCGAGGACGGCGTCTCCCTCGACGGCATGGCCGAGACTCTCACGGACCTCGAGCAACTGGAGAACGAACTCTCGCTCGCCCAGCGGTGGGTCCAGGGCCGAATCAGTGAGATCCGCTCGGAGATCGCCGACGAGGTCGAGGACGCCGACCCGCGACTCGCGACCGCCATCCTCCGGCACCTGGCCGACGAGGGCACGCACGTCGAGGCACTCAGCGACGCCGTCGAGGCGCCACCTTCGATCGTGCGGGAGACCCTGGACGTCCTGGCCGCCCACGACGTTGTCGAGCGGAACGGGCGGACCTGGACGCTCCCCGATGCTTGATCGAGGGCAGGGAGTCCGTCGAATCGGAACTGGCCTGGAACTGGCCTGGAACTGGCCTGGAATCCGACGAGTCCGACAGGTCCGAGGAAGAGGAGATGCCCGGCGAGTCCGGCGAGTCCGGCGAGTCCGACGCGATCACTCCGGGGGCCTCGGCGACTCGCCGTCCAGCCACGCCCCCTCCCCGAGGCCGAAGAGCGGTGCGACTCGCCCGTCGCCGTTTGCGAACTGGTCCCAGACGACCAGCGCCGACGGCAGCACGACCAGCGAGGCGAAGAAGGAGTAGAAGATCGAGAGTCCCGTGAGGACGCCGAACTGGCCGATCGCGGGGAACAGCGCCAGCGCGAGCACGCCGATTCCGGAGACGGTCGTCAGCATGCTCCCCAGGAGGGCGCCGCCAGTCCCGCGAACCGTGCGCTCGAGGGCGGGGACGACCGGCCGCTGCCTGCGTTCGTCGGCGAACCGGTGGGTCACGTGCACGGAGTAGTCGATGCCGAGACCGATGGTGATCGCCAGGATGGTGGCGGTAATGGCGTTGAACGGGATGGCGAACAGGCGCATCGTTGCCCCGAGCAGGGCGACCGTCACGAGGATGGGGACCATGTTCGCCACGCCGAGGCCCCCCTGTCCCTCGAACCACCAGTAGATGAAGACGAGGAACAGGGAGGCCCCGACGAGCGCGACGACGAGGCTTCGGAGGGCCGAGTCGAGGATGACGTCGGAGACCGCCTGGAAGACGATCGTCTGGCCGGTCGGCGTGGCCGCGGCCCGGAACCGGTCCGCGATGACCCGCGCGTCGGCCTCGACGGCCGTCTGGGAAGCCTCGGCGTCGACGGTATAGACCACGCGGGCACTCCGGAAGTCGTCCCCGAGGAACGAGAGGGCCTGCGGCCGCGCCGAGGAGGATAGCAGGTAGTCGTAGACCTCCCGGAGGTCGTCGTCGGGGACACCGTCGCCGTCACGGTCGTTGGTGGCGACGAGGCTGGCGAAGCGCGGGTCCACCGCCGACCGATCCCTGATCACGCTCAGTATCGACCGGGCGTCGGACTGCCGGCCGTCGGTGGCGAAGGCCGCCGGCGGATTCCTGCCGGCACGATCGATAGACTCGAGGGCCGTCTCCCGAAGCATGGGTCCCTCGAGGTACATCGTGGTGCGACTGGTCTGGGCCGTCGCGAAGTTGGCCTCGAGGAAGTTCAGCAGTCCGGTGACCGAGTACTCGCTCGGCCGGAACGGCTCCGGGAGCTCCTCGAGGAACTCCGGGACGTCCTCCGGCGGGAGGAAGTCCTCCTGGGCGAAACTGGTGTCGACGCCGGTCGCGTAGCCGCCGGCGAGGGCGCTCCCGACGAGGGCCAGCGCGAGGAAGAGCCCGGGAGCCTCTCGGGCGAGGACGACCCCCCCGCGGAGGACGCGCGCGAGTGACGTGCCTTCGGCACCGAGCGGCGTCGACGCGAACGTCGGCAGCCGCCGGCGAGCGCGGAACCGGTCCATCCAGACTTTCGCCGCCGGGAGGAAGAGTCCGAAGATGAGGAAGGTGAAGACGATGCCGATGGCGGCCACGAACCCGAAGTCGCGGATAGGCCCGAGCGCACTCGTAAAGTTCGCCGCGAACCCGATGACGGTCGTCCCGGTGACGATGAAGAAGGCCACGACGAGCTGGTCGGTCGTGATCCGCATCGCGCCCGGGATGTCGGCGCCCTCGACGCGCTCCTCCCGGTAGCGGTTGATGGCGTGGATTCCGAAGTCGATGCCGACGGCGAGGAGGAGCGGCGGGACCGCGATGAGCATCTGGCTGAAGGGGATCCCGGCAAGTCCCATGAAGCCGAAGGTCCAGACGATGGCCATGCCGAGCGACAGCATTCCCAGACCGAGGTCGATCGGGTCCCGGTAGGCGACCACGAGGAACAGGAGGATGAACAGGACCGCGGCCGGGACGACGATGAGGAGCGAGTCGAGAATGACTGCCGAGAACTCCTCGGCGAGCACGCCGGATCCGAACACAGTGACGTCCCCACCGATCCCACCCGCGAGGCGGTCGATGCGCTGCTGGATGGCCGTCAGCGGGCTGTCGCCGCTCGTTCCGGCGCCGCTCGCGATCCCCGTGGGGACCTCGTGGGTGACGGTCGCGATCGTCGCGCTGGCACTCGCCGACCGTTCGTTGAAGTCCGTACTCAGCAGCCCGCTGAAGCGCTCGCTCCGGGCGGCGACGGCGCGGACGGCCCGGTCGATCTCCCCGGGCGTGGCCCGCTCGACGGCCCGAAGCTGTGCGGCCGGTGCGGTCGCCGTCGGATCGAGTTGCAGGGCGACGCTGCTCGCCGCGCTCCCGGTGTCCGTGGCCCGCAGCCCGGGCCGGTCGGTGATTTCGACCTGGAGTTCGAGCATCCGCTCGAGGGCCGGCTTGGAGAGGACGTTACCGCCGCGCTGGATCAGCGTCGTGCTCCCGGTGTCGGGTGCGAACGCCGGGGAGAACTCCTGGTCGACCGCCTCGAGGGCCTGTTCGGAGGGGAGGCCAGTCGTGAACTGTTGGGTGCCCGCCTCGGTAGTGACGTTCCCGAGGCCGATACCGAAGACGAGGCTGAGCGCGAGGAAGACCAGAACGACCCGCCCGGGGTTCGTGGCGACGTGCCCGTCGATCCAGTCGATGCCGCGCTGGTGATCGGGGAGGCGCGCGCGAAGCCCGTCCGGGTCGGGCCCCTCGCGAGAGCCGGCCCCCACGTCCCGGGCAGCCCCAACGTCCGTGCCAGC
>JAZKTI010000247.1:0-3728 GCA_036625635.1 Haloarculaceae archaeon | reverse complement strand
CGCGAGCGAGGTGAGTGCTTTCGGGCTGTTTGCGGACCTAGGTATAATCACAACTACACCAGAGACCGAAGTGAGAGCATGTTGGCTGTCTCCGGTAATTGCAGAAGCCAGACTCACTACAGCGATAGGGACGAGGGCGCTCGGGCAATGTGCACGTCCAGTAGCAGTCGCGACAACCCCAGAGCCTCACTCGAGTTGCGCAGCCGCCGCCCCCGCACCAGCCGCGACGTCGACGTCGGCACCCTCGTCCTCGAGAACGGTCCCGAAGGCCGTCACGAACGACAGCGCATTCGCCGGACGGGCCGAGTAGCCCATGCACCCCACGCGGAAAATCTCTCCCTCGAGCGCCCCGAGGCCACCAACGATCTCGATGCCGTACTCGGCCATCAGGCGATCGACGACGGCACTCCCGTCGATGCCCTCGGGGACGGTGACGGCATTGAGCGACGGGAGCCAGTACTCCTCGGGCGCGGCTACCGGCGCACCCAGTTCCTCGACGCCGGCACGGATGGCGCCGGCGACTCGCTGGTGGCGGGCCCACCGCTCTTCGAGTCCCTCCTCGCCGACGATCCGGAGCGCCTCCCGGAGCGCGTAGGTATTCGAAATCGGCCCCGTGTGGTGGTAGGATGGGTTCGCGTCCCAGTACTCCCAGATCCCCTCGAGGTCGAGGTACCAGGACCGCGGGGGTTGGTCCCGGGCGAGCACCTTCTCGACGGCCCGGTCGGAAAACGTGATCGGGCTGACGCCCGGCGGGGCCGAGAGGCACTTCTGGGCGCCCGAGTAGACGACGTCGACGCCCCAGTCGTCGGTCCGGAATTCGACCCCGCCGAGGGAGGCCACGGTGTCGGCGACCACGTAGGCGTCGTGCTCGTGGGCGATCCGGGTGAGCTCAGCCACGTCCGGCTGACGGACGCCGGTGCTCGTCTCGCCGTGGACGAACCCGACGACTGCCGGCTGGTGACGGTCGAAGGCTCGCTCGACGGCGGCGGTGGAAAGCGGTTCGCCCCAGGGCGCGTCGACCGTTTCCACCGTCGCGCCGGCGCGCTCCGCAATCGCCCCCATCCGCTCGCCGAAGTAGCCGTTCGAAGGGGTCAGTACGGTTTCGCCGGGCTCGACCAGGTTCGTCATGGCCGCCTCCATCGCGGCGGACCCGGTCCCGCTCACGGCGAAGGTGTACTCGTTCGTGGTCCCGAAGAGATAGCGCAGGCCGGCCTGCACGTCGTCCATCACGTCGAGGTAAGAGCCGTCCATGTAGCCAACCATCCCCGCCGACATCGCGCGGTAGACGCGGGGATGTACCTCGCTCGGGCCCGGCCCCAGGAGCGTCCGGTTCGGCGGGACGTGTTCGCCGATAGATGGTGGGTCGCGCACGATTCGGTCTTCCACAGCGAGGTGGTAAAACCTCTCGGCTGGTCGGCTCCGGTTGGACGTCGCTCCCTGGATGCCGGCTGGGTGTCAGCTGGCGGGCGGGCCTGGCACCGGTGACAGCGGGCTCGGTCGTGGGGGCGGACATGGCGCCGGCTGACAGCGGGACCGGTGGTGGGGGCGGTGGCACGCCCCTCCGGACGGCAAACGCGGTAGATACTTTCGGGGGGATGTCCAAGGCACGATCATGCAGGACGACGACTCGCGCACCCTCTACGACAGGGCGCTGTCGGTCATGCCGGGCGGGGTGAACTCCTCTGTCCGGGCCATCCACCCGTATCCCTTCTTCGTCGAGCGTGGGGACGGCGGCCACGTGATCGACGCCGACGGCAACCGCTATCTGGACTTCGTGATGGGCTACGGCCCGCTGCTCCTCGGCCACGATCCCCCTGAATCGGTGATGGCGGCGATCCAGCGACGGGCCAGCGAGGGGCCGATGTACGGGGCGCCAACGGAGGTCGAGGTCGAACTCGCCGAGTTCGTGACTCGCCACGTTGCGAGCGTCGAGATGGTCCGGTTCGTCAACAGCGGGACCGAAGCGACCGTCTCGGCGGTGCGGCTCGCACGGGGGTCCACCGGCCGCGACAAGATCGTCGTGATGGAGGGCGGATACCACGGCGCCCAGGAGTCGACGCTGGTCGAGGGCGAGCGCGCGGACACCCACCCGAGCAGCCCCGGTATACCCCAGGCCTTCGCGGACTCCACGCTGACCGTTCCGTTCAACGACGAGGCTGCCGTCCGGGCGGTCTTCGCCGACCACGGCGAGGACATCGCGGCGGTCCTGACCGAACCGATCCTGGGCAACTACGGCATCGTCCACCCCGAGGACGGCTATCTCGACACCCTCCGGGAGGTCACGGCGGACCACGGCGCCCTCCTGATCCTCGACGAGGTCATCACCGGGTTCCGCGTCGGCGGCCTCCAGTGCGCCCAGGGGACCTTCGGCGTCGAACCGGACGTCACGACCTTCGGGAAGATCCTCGGCGGGGGGTTCCCCGTCGGGGCCATCGGCGGCAAGACCGAGGTCGTCGAGGCGTTCACCCCCGCCGGTGACGTCTTCCAGTCCGGCACCTTCTCGGGCCACCCCGTCACGATGGCGGCCGGGCTCGCCACCCTGGAGTACGCCGCAGAGAACGACGTCTGGGCCCACGTGAACGACCTCGGCCGGCAGTTGCGCTCGGGTATCGAGGACATCGTCGCCGACCGGGCGCCCCAGTACTCCGTCGTCGGCTCGGATTCGATGTTCAAAGTGATCTTCACGCGGGAGGGTGCCGGGCCGCCCCGCAACGGGGCCGACGTGAAGCGCGGGGACACCGAGCGCTGGGAGCGGCTCTTCTGGCCCGCGATGGCCGAGCAGGGCGTCTTCCTCACCCCGAACCAGTTCGAGTCACAGTTCGTCTCCGCCTCCCACACCGAGGCGGACGTCGAGACCGCCCTGGAGGCCTACAAGGAGGCCCTCTGAGCGGATGCCGGCCGAGGACGACATCGGGCTGGACGAGAAGCGCGTCTTCGCCGAGGCCGGCACGGTCACGGTGGCCTGGGTCGCTTCCGGGCTGGGCGTCACCCGCGTCGACGTCTCGGGCAACCGGGTCGGCCGGTTCGAACTGGCCCACCGCTGCACTGCCCGCGGCATTGCGGCTGGCGACGGGCGGCTCTACGTCGCCACCGACGAGGACGTTCTCGTCGGGACCGTCTCGGGGTTCGAGGGGAGCGGCTTCGGGCCGGCGGTGGCCGTCGGGGTCGCCGACGGTACTCCAGTAGCCGCGGGTCCCAACGGCTCCGTCGCCACCCTCGAGACCGACCACTGGGACCGGCGGGGCACCGTCGAGGGGAGGGTCCGGCGCATCGACGGTCGTCTCCTCGCTGCCGCCGACGGCGTCTACCACGTCGAGGACGAACCGACCCGCGCGGGCCTGGACGACGTCCGGGACGTCGGAGTGGCGGGCCCCTATGCCGCCACCGGGACCGGGCTCTATCACCGCCAGGACGGCTGGAACAGGATCATCGAGGGGGAGACGTCGGTCGTGGCCGCCACGGAGGGGCGGGCCCACGCCGTCAACGAGGGGGTCCTCCGTGCCCGTACGGACGAGCACACCTGGTCGCCCTGCGATCTGCCCGTCGACGACCCCGTCCTCGACGTCGCCTACGGTGACCGCGCACTCGCGGTGACGATCGACGGGACGGTGCTGGTGGAACCCCTTGCCGACGAGGACGGTTGGCGCCATCGGGCCCTCGGCGTCCCGGATGTTGCGGGCCTCGCGGTGGGGTGACGAGGCGAGGCTCGCGGCCGATGGGCCTGACGC
>JAZKTI010000246.1:0-3730 GCA_036625635.1 Haloarculaceae archaeon | reverse complement strand
CGAGCGGGCCGAGGGCTTTCTGGGTGGTTGCGCTGACGAGTGAAGTGACAACTCCTGGGAGCGGGCTGAGGGCGTTCCGACCGTTTTCGAAACCGAAAACGGGGGTCCTCTCACAGCCGACCGAGTGCTTTCGATCCACCCGAGACCGTTCCCAGAGGACCAGACTATTGCCCAATCGCCTGAAATATTCGGTGAAGTATCAAATGAAGACGCGCGCAATCAATGCCGCCCGGTCGCCAGGCGTATTACGATCCGTCTCCCAAAGCCGATCATGGACGGCGAGATCGAACCGGTGTCGCTGGCGGACCTCCTCGCTACCGACGAGGCGGACCCACTGGTCCTCGACATCCGCGCACAACACGCGTTCCGTCGTGGCCATATCCCCGGAAGCCTGAACCTGCCGATGGCGGACCTCACCGGCCGGATCGAGGCCGTCGACGACGCCGACCACGTGGTCACGGTCTGTCCGCACGGTGAAGCGAGCATCCAGGCCGCACGACTCGTCAGCGCCTACGGCGGGTTCGACGGGACCGTCGAGAGTCTCGCGGGCGGCCTCGAGGCCTGGGAGGGTCCCCTGGCCGATGGCGCTACCGACGGATCGACCGACGGTGTCGCCGACACCTCCGCGGATCCGTCGGCTGACATAGGCGATACTGACGCGACCGACGAACCGACGGCTCCGTTCTAGGTCGAGGTGCGGAAGACGAGTGTGAGGTGGCTCGGTCGAAACCTCTCATCAGAAGGGGCTCAGTGGGGGTAACTGCTCGTCATCGCCACCGATCGACACTACAGGGTCCGCCGGGAAAAGCACACCTGTTCCGAACACCCTCTGTGGGGGATCAAGAGTGCGGATGGGAGTGAGTAGGTGGACCGGGTTCGGTCCCCCGTCTACAGAGCGACAGTCTTGACCACCATTACTCACTCGTCCGCCAGGCCGCCCGTGCCCGATGCTCGTCTGCGACCGCCGCCACCTCGGCGGGAGAGAGGGACCCGTCCTCGGCTAAAACCGCCTCGACGAGGTCCGGGGGTGTGACGTCGAAAGTCGGATTCGCGGTCGAGAGCAGTGCCTCGCCGTCATAGAGCGGGCCCATTGCCCCAGCCTCCCGGTCGACCTCCGCCGGGGTGGTCCCGCGGGGGTCGACCTTGTCCGTCGCGGCGGCGACGAGTACGGGGACCCCGACGCGGCGGGCCACGATGGCAGCGCCGCGGGTTCCGACCTTGTTCACCACGTGCCCGTCCGCGAGGACCGCGTCGGCACCCACCAGCAGGAGGTCCGCATCCCACGCCGCCAGTTCCGCGGCGAGGGCTGCGTCCCCGGTCAGGGTGACGTCGAGCCCCTCGGCCGCCAGGGCCTCCGCGACGGTGACTCCCTCGCGTCCGGGTCGGGACTCGGCGACGAGCACGGCCTCGGGTGCGCCCTCCCGGAACGCGTCCAGAACGGTTCCTGATCGGGAGAGTGTCGCGACCCTGGCCCCACCGACGCGCTCGGCCGCTGCCGCCGCCGCGTCCCCGTCAACCTCGTGGGATCGGGCGAGGACGGCATCGGCAGCGGCCTCGACCGCAGCAGCCAATTCGGCACTCGTGCCTGATCCCCCGCCGGCAGCCGCCTCGCCCAGGATCGGCGAGCCCTCGGACCCACTGTCCGGTGCCCCCTCGTCGGCCCCGAGGGCACGGGCCATCGCGCGGTCGATCCGGTTCCGGACCACGGGCATCGAGGGCCGTGCCGCGACGAGATCCCTGGCGCGGGCGAGAAGGTCCACGGTCACCCCGTCCGGGCCGTCGCGCCGGTTTGCGGGACCCTCGACCGCGAGGGCCGCCTCGTCTCGCAGGACCTCGAGGGCCCGAAGGGAGAGCCAGGCCGACCCGTGCTCGCGGTCGGTGGCCACGCTGTCGACCGTGGGCCGGACGGCGTCGTAGGACCGCCAGAGGTCGGGGACGGTCTCTCGCCGGAGGATTACCGTTGGCTGGACCCACTCCCAGGTCTCGGTCTCCCGGTTCGGTTCGACGTCGCGGTGGTTCGCCTCGAAGAGGTACGGGTGGACGATCCACCTGACGCCCAGGTCGTCGTCCGCCACGGGGAAGGAGCCCCCCGACCGGACAGGGGTGACGTCGATTCCGGGATCCAGGCCGGTCTCCTCGCGAATCTCCTCGCGTGCCGCGGCGTCGGGGTCGCCCTCGGCGTGGCCCGCCACGGCACCCCACTTCCCTGCGTAGGAGCCCACCTGGTCGCTCCGGCGGAGCAACAGGACGTCACTCTGGTGGCGCAGGAAGACGGTCACGACGTGGGTCTCGTCCATACCTGCGGTTGGGTGCCCGACGCAATCAAGCCAGGTGCCCGTCGCCTGAACTCGCGGGCCACACATCTTTGAAGCCCGAGGGTGGATTGCCCTTCATGGAGGTCGTCCTGGTCAGCGACACGCACATCCCCGCCCGGGCGTCGCGGATTCCCGAGGTGGTCCGGCGTCGCATCCGTCACGCCGACCACGTGATCCACGCCGGCGACTTCGACTCGGCGGGGACACTCGCTGACGTTCGGGACCTCGCGCCGTCGCTGACGGCGGTCGCCGGCAACATGGACCCCAGCGTCGGCTTGCCGTCGGTCGCGTTGGTCTCCATCGGCGGCGTCGAGTTCGTCGTGACCCACGGCACCGGCTCACGCCGCGGGTACGAATCGCGAGTATCGACGACTGTCCGGCAGGAGGCCGAGACCGCGTCGCCGGTCGGCGTCGCCGGCCACACGCACGAGGTCCTCGACACGGAGGTCGAGGGCGTTCGCCTCCTCAATCCCGGGAGTGCGACCGGTGCGGCCCCGGCGACGCGTGCGACGATGATGACCGCGCGTGCGGTCGGCGGGGACCTGGACGTGACGGTCCAGGAGATCTGAGTGGATCCGGGTGGCGATTCGGCGGATGGGGAACGGACGCAGGTGGCGGATGGGTTACCGGACGCAGGTGGCGGGTTGGGGAACGGACGAAGGTGGCGGGTTGGGGGAACGGTGGCGTGGTGAGCGTCGTGGACTCACCGGCCAGGGCTTCAGAACGCAAGAGCGGGGGAGCGCCGATTCCCAGCGGTATCCCCCTCAGGCCGTCGAGCCCCACTCGCTCCGGAAGTAGGTCAGGCCCGGGGCCTCGTCCTCGAGCACGCTTAGGGCCTGGACCTCGCCGACGTAGATGGTGTGGTCGCCGGCCGGGACCGTTTTCCAGACCTCACAGTCCAGGTAGGCGAGACTGTCCTCGAGGATCGGTGCCCCCGTGACGGCCGTCGTCGTCGCTTCGGTTTCGAAGGGACTCTCCTCGAGGTCGGTCATCCGTGCGAAGTACTCGCCCAGGTGCTGCTGGTCGGCGGCGAGTACGTTGATGCAGTATTCGTCGACGTCGCCCGCCTCGAGGAGGTCGTAACTCTCGGTGTCGTGGTCGATGCACACCAGGACCAGTGGCGGATCGAGCGAAACCGATGACACGGCGTTGGCCGTCAGGCCGTGCGGGGGCTCGCTCGGGAATGTCACGACCGTGACGCCGGTGGCGAATGATCCGACTGCCTCGCGGAAGGACTCGCTATCTACCATCGATATTCGTTCAGGTGAAACGGGAATAAACGTTCCCGTTGCGGGCGGCCACGACGTGATTTCGTTTCCCTCTGATGCCCTCGCAGAGAGTCTGGGTGGCGTGTTTAGACGCTTGACTCCAGTGCTACAGCGCCTGAAAGTGGATCGGCCGCGAACGCCCTCGGC
>JAZKTI010000245.1:0-3741 GCA_036625635.1 Haloarculaceae archaeon | reverse complement strand
GAGCGAGGTGAGGGCGTTCTGGCTGTCTGCGGTTGCGGTCCAGTAGCCCCGAAGGGACCCCAACGCCCGATCTGAGTGCGTTGGCACTGCGGCCAATCGAGGCGTGACGGGAGCTGTTTCCCGGCAAACGAGACGAACGGTTCAGTTCGAGATCAGCTTGTCAGTATCGACCTCGGCAACGGCGAAGTCCTCGGGGTAGACGAGTGCGGTCTCGAAGTCCTGGATCTGGTTCGTGACGGCGATGGCGTTCTCGTTCTCGCCGTCCGGCCCGAAGGTGATCGAGGGCATGGCCATCACGTGGTCGCTCACGGTGATCTCCGAGAGGGTGTCGTTCAGGACCTCCGGGTCGGTGCTGGCGGCCTCCTCGAAGGCCGCGATCATGACCTCCGCCGTCGCGTAGGCCATGGCCTGATTGGACTCCATCGGCGCCGTCTCGAATTCGCCCGCGAACCGCTGGCTGAGGGTCTGGCCCCGCTCGGAGGTCGGATCCAGCCGGAAGCCCGTCGAGAGGGAGCCGTTGATGGTGTCCCCGATCTTCTCGAAGTTGTCCGGCGTGAAGCCGGCGCTCGCGGCACCGGAGAAGATTGGCGGCCAGTAGTCCTGGTCCTGCATCGACCCGATGACCTCCATGAACTGCTGGGGGAACAGAGTCGGAATGACCACGTCCGGGTCGGCGTTGCGGAGGGCAGTCACCTGCGTGTCGGCGGTGCCGCCGAACCCGATCGACTCCTCGTCCAGGATCTCGAGGCCCGCCTCGTCAGCAGCGGTCCGGAGGCCGTCGCGGAGCGACTGGCCGTAGGTCTGGTCGATGTAGAAGAGCCCCACGGTCTCCAGGTCGTAGCCGGCCAGGTCTGCGGCCGCGACCGTGTGGTTGATTGTGTTCCGGGCCATCTCCAGGGAGTTCGGCTGGGTCCGGTAGACGTAGTCGAACTGGCGCTCCTGGAGGATCGAGGCCGCCGTCGAGACGTCGATGACGAAGGGGACGCCCTGGCCCTCGGCGGCCGTCGCGGTCGCGGACGTGACCGCCGACGAGTACGTGCCCGTGAGGACGTGGGCGCCCTGGTCGACGAGTTCGCGGGCGCCCTCGGCCCCGAGCGAGGGGTCGTTCTTGTGGTCGCTCTCGATGACGGTCACCTCTGCCCCGTCCATCGACTCGATGCCGCCGTTCTCGTTGGCCACCATCGCCGCCAGTTTGATCGCCTGGTGGGTTCGCTTGCCGGTGTACGCCGTGCTCCCGGACAGGGGATGGATCGAGCCGATGACGACTTCGTCGGGGTAGTCCCGCCCGGTCGTCGTGCCGCTATCCGAGTCGTCGCCGTCCATGGGCGTCCCGTCACCCTCCATCGGCGTTCCATCGCCGTCGGCCGGTGTGCCGTCACTCCCGCCGTCCTCGGTGGTGGTATCGCCGCCTCCGCCGAGACACCCCGTCAGGGAGGTGATCGCAGCGGCGCCACCGGCGGCGAGAACCGCCCGGCGCGACCGACGTGTCGTCCTGTCGGCCGACTCGACCGCAGTAGGAGATTGCTGGGAATCCACCCTATCTGTCGTGTTCGACTTCTGATCCATGGTTGAAAGGTCGGCGGACAGGTTAAAAAGACCCGTTACCGGTTTTCAGATAGTGGCGATCCTGCAATACTATCGCGGTCGGGTACTTTTTCGCCGAATGCTGGGTGGTACCACCCGACGGTGTCGATCGCCGGGTGGGGACGAGGAAAAGCCGGAGGATACTCTCCCAACACGCAAACACGCCGACCGTCGAGGCCTCCCGGATCCCGGTGACAGGGATAGAAGGGGCATCGCCGAGGATCAGACAGCGAATCGAGGGCCCACGCCCGGGCCGTCAGTTCAGTTGCCGGTGCCGACGGCCTGACTAGACTCGCGAGGGGTGCCGCTCCCGCGTCGGCGGCGGCGCCGGCGCGCCAGGGCAACGCCGGTCCCGGTGGCCGCGCCGGCGAGGAAGGCCACCGTCGTCCCGGCGACGGCGACCGCCAGGACGGCCAGAGCGGGGGCGAGGGTCACCAGCAGGGCGACCGTGAGTGTCGTTCCGAGGCTGTGCGTCGTCCGTGTGGCCCGAACGTGGGCGCGAGAGTCGGGATGTCTCATCACGTCTATAGCCTCGGCCGGGAGGCCCTTAATTGTAATCTGAAATTTACTTCTGTAGGTCGAGTTACTGAAGTTGATTTCAGGAGACGCTGCGCCGACCCCGTGCCCCGTCCCACGTGCCAGCGAAGCGAGCACGAACATCGCTCAGGACACCTACCGGGCAAGCCCCGTCTCAGAGCCGGTCGACGGCATCGAAGCCACGGTCGAGGTCGGTCCGAAGGTCTCCGAGGCCCTCGAGTCCGACCGAGAGCCGGATCAGCGAGTCGGTGAGTCCGAGGTCGGCGCGGCGGTCGGGACCGAGCGGTTCGTGGGTCATCGTGGCCGGGTGTTCGACGAGGCTCTCGACGCCGCCGAGGCTCACCGCCAGCGTGGCCGTCTCCATGGCCTCCAGGAACGCCGTCGCGGCCTCGATACCCCCGTCGATTTCGAAGGAAAGGGTGCCGCCGTAGCCGGCCATCTGTTCGCTCGCCAGCTCGTGCTGTGGATGGGTCTCGAGCCCTGGATAGTGGACCGCCTCGACCCCGTCGTGGGCGGCGAGGTACCGCGCCAGTTGCACGGCGTTGGCCTCGTGCCCGCGCATCCTGGCGGGCAGCGTCTTCAGCCCCCGCGAGAGGAGGTAGCTGTCGAAGGGCGCGAGGCCGTTGCCGAGGGCCACGCGCTGCCGGAACTCGATGGCCTCGGCGAGGCCAGGGTCGTCGGTCACGAGCGCGCCGCCGATCCCGTCGCTGTGGCCGTTGAGGTACTTCGTCGTGCTGTGGGCCACGATGTCCGCGCCGAGGGCCAGCGGCCGCTGGAAGTACGGGCTGGCGAAGGTATTGTCGACGCCGAAGACGGCCCCGTGAGCAGCGGCGACCTCGGCGATGGCTGCGACGTCACAGAGGTGCATCAGGGGATTGGTCGGCGTCTCCATCCAGACCATGGCCGTGTCCCGGTCGACTGCCGCCTCGACCGTGGCGACGTCCGTGGCGTCGACGAACTCCACGGCCACGCCGAGTTGGCCCTGCAGGAACTCCTCGAACATTCTGCGGGTGCCGGCGTAGAGGTCCTCGAAGGCCACGAGGTGGTCGCCAGGGTCGAGGACGGACAGGGTCGCGGTCGCGATGGCGGCCGTCCCCGAGGCGAACGCGTACCCTGCCTCCCCGCCTTCGAGGTCGGCCAGCTGGGCCTCGACGGCGTGCCGCGTCGGGTTCGCGAGCCGCCCGTACAGGAACTCGCCAGCGTCGGGATCGACGTCTTCGAGCCGGGCGTCGGGGTCGACCCCCGGGAGTTCGTACGTGGAGGACAGGTGGATCGGGAGTGTCACGTCACCTGCCGGCGATTCGCCGTAGTTGGCGACAGCGAGCGTGTCGAACTCCACGCCAGCGTCCGGGTCCATGCGGAGGCCTTCGCCCGATGGTCGGTAATATGTTTCGTAAATCTGATAATAAGTGAGTCGCCGAGTATACCCCGCAGGAATGACGCGGCCCGCGCGATTGGGATGAGGGCTGTCCCATGCCGACGGGGCCAGGTGCCAGATCGATTTCCGAAACCGCTTCACCGCCACCTTCACTCCCTGCCGAGACCCCTTCCCCCCCCCCTCCCCCCCCCGCCCGGCGCCCCCGCACCCCCCCCGGCGCCCCCGGGCGCAAGACCCGGGCG
>JAZKTI010000244.1:0-3745 GCA_036625635.1 Haloarculaceae archaeon | reverse complement strand
GGTGCTTTCGCCGCCGTTGTGGTCGGTGCTTTCGCCACCTGTTTCGTCGGTGCTCTCGCCGCCGTTGTCGTCGGTGCTTTCGCCACCTGTGTCGTCGGTGCTCTCGCCGCCGTTGTCGTCGGTGCTCTCGCCACCTGTGTCGTCGGTCCTTTCGCCGCCGTTGTCGTCGGTGCTTTCGCCACCTGTGTCGTCGGTGCTCTCGCCACCCGTTTCGTCGGTGCTCTCGCCGTCTCCCTCATCGCTACTCTCGTGATCCTCAGTGTCGCGGTCCCTGTCGGCGTCGCCAGGGTCGAGGAACTCGAAGTCGCTCTCTGACGCCGTCTGGCGTGTGTCCCCGCCGTCTCGATTCGCTGGTGGCGCCCCGGTCGTGCCCTCGATGTCGGAATTAGACTCGACCGATTTGGCAGTCGGGGAGCTTCCGTCCTCGTGGACTGAGATCAGGGCGTCCGCGAGGTCCTCGTAGGCCTGGGCCGCAGGACTCTCCGGTGCGGAAACCATGACAGGGACGCCACGGAGCTGGGAGTCCGGGATAGCGTCGTCTTCTTCGACGTGGGCGAGCAGTGGAACCCCGAGGAATTTGCTGATGCGCTCGGGGCCTGGCGACCGGCCGGTGCCGGACTTCGTCAGGACGAGCCCGCGGACTGAGCCACCGGATCGTTCGACGAGTTTGCTCGTCTTCTCGGTGTCCCTGATGGCGGAAATCCGAGGGGTGGAGACGAGGAGAACTTCGTCCGCGCCTCCGAGGGGTTCGATTGTTTGCCGGCTCACGCCGGCCCCCGTGTCGAGGATGACGTAATCGTACTTCAGCTTCAGACGTTGGATCGTGAGGGCCATGTTGCCCAGGTCGGTCTTGACGTAGCTCTCGAGACTCGGGCCGCTCGGCACGACGTCCATTCCGCCGGGGGCCTCGTAGGTGGCCTCGGCGACCGTCGCCTCCTCTGCGAGGACCTCGTGTGCCGTCGGATCGGTCGATTCCTCTAGTTCGAGGTCGAGAAAATCGAGGACGTTCGCCATCACGAGGTCCAGATCGAGGACGACCGTTCGGTACCCCGCATCGGCGAGCTGTGCGGCGAGATTGATGGCCGTCGTCGTCTTGCCCACGCCGCCCTTTGCGCCTGCGACGGCGATGACCCGCGACCGATCGTCGGTACGTTCCTGACTCATAGATTCCAGCCAGCCCGGGAAGCGCTGGTCGTGATACCTTGACTGTCCTGTTCCGTGCTAATATACTAATTGCTTTATTTCCGGTTGCAAGATTCGAGACAAGTCCCGGCGACTGTCACACCCGGTGTGGTTGGTTCGATCCGGCGCCTCCCCTCAGCGGTCTTCGGTGTACCACTGACAGCCGAGATCCGGTACCGACAGCACAGTCGCCAGACTCTCGTCGGCCGTCGGCTCGGTTCTCCGAACCCCCAGAACGCCGCCAGGTTCATGCCGCCGAAGTCGGTAGGGACCAGCATGACCGGACGAGCGGGTAGCAGCGCGGAGGTGCCTCGCAATGCAGTTCTGTGAGGAGTGTGGCTCGATGATGCACGCCGACGGCGACGAGATGGTCTGTGCGGACTGTGGAGCCCGGGTTCCGAAGGACGAGGAGCTGGCCGACGCCTACCTGTCGACGGCGGAGCAAAGCGGCGACGAACTCATCGAGACGGAGGAGGGCGCCGACTTCGAGGGCAAACCGACCGCTGACGACGTGACCTGCGACGAGTGTGGCCACGGCGAGGCCTGGTACACGATCAAGCAGACCGCCTCGGCCGACGAACCGCCGACGCGATTCTTCAAGTGCAAGTCCTGCGGATACCGCTGGCGGGAATACAACTAGCTCAGGGTGTCGAGGCGTCCCATTCCGGAGACCCGGACCGGCGCTCAGGTGGGCCCGACAGTCGAGGACTGGCCTACAAATCGTTCAACCGATGACAGGCAATCGGAGCGGGTTCGCCCTCAGGCGAGTCAACGAGCGGCCGCAAACCAGGTGCCGTTGATTGCGTCGCCTCGCGGCGGGAGGCTCCCTGTATCCGTGGGTGGCATGGACCTACCAGGCCTCTGTGATTCTCGAAAAAGCCCGAGATTCGGAGAGGAGTGTCCCACAGCCTGGTGGGGATGCCACTGTTACTGTCCGCCGTTGCCAGCAATGAGGCACCGCAACCCCCATGGAAGGCCCGGGGACAGACCGTATCTCAGGACAGTTCCGCGGTGGGTACCACGTACGCCGATCCCACATCCTCACCGTTCGGGTCCTCGTCTCCGGAGGCGCCGATGATGGCCGTCGACCCCTCGTTCGAGACCGCAACTGCCGAGCCGAATCCGTCGCCGTCCTCCCCGTCGTCGGCTACGATCTTCGCCTGCTGTGTCCAGGATCCGTCCGCCCCCGAAAACACATACGCCGACCCCGCCTCCTCGCCCTTCGGGTCCTCGTCAGTTCGGGCGCCGATGATAGCTGTCGACCCGTCACCCGACACCGCAACCGACCAGCCGAACCGGTCCTGGTCGTCCCCGTCGTCGGCGACGAGCTTGGACTCCTGCGTCCAGGCTCCGCCCGACCCCGAAAACACGTATGCCGACCCCGCCATCTCGCCATTCGGATCTTCATCTACCGAGGCACCGATGTTAGCTGTCGACCCGTCATTCGACACCGCGACTGACCAACCGAAGGAGTCGTCCTCGTCCCCGTCCTCGGGCACCAGTTTGGTCGCCTGGTCGGTCGGGGTGGCCGACGGAGTTGACGAGGACTCCGACGTGGGGGTCGAGGTCTGGGTTGACGTGACGGTCGACGTGGCGGCGGGTGTGTTGGAAGCGGGTAGTGGGCTTGTGGCCGTACTATCTGTACTGGTACAGCCTGCGATGGCTGCGATGCTGGCAGATCCAATACCGGCAAGGACCCTGCGGCGGTGCTCATCCATAGCCCTTCCTCGAAAGAGAGTCACAAAGAAGCAATCAATAATTTCATAAATATGAATATAAAACTACGAACTCCTCTTATACACCTGTGGTGGGGTAGTGTCCGAGCACATCACCGAGGAACCAGCATCACCATCGGTCCCACGCCAGTCGGCGTCGAGTCTGACACAACCCATTTGAGCTAGCGGCCCGTGCATCCGATAATGGTTACCGAGGGGGACCGACGGGTCGAGGTTCACCCTGGTAAGGAGGCCGTCGTGGACTTCGATCCGGGCCTCACCTTCGAGTGTGTCGACGAATGCACCTGGTGCTGTCATCACGGCGTCATGCTGTACGAACCGGATTTCCTCGAACTGGCCGAGTGCGCCTCGCTCGCGGAGGCGACCACGGAGGTCGGGGGCGAGGACTTCGTCCGGCGAGAGGACAAGGACCGCGAGGAGTTCGTCGACGTCGACGGCCGGGCCTGTTTCTTCCTCCGGGACGACGGCCTCTGTGCGCTCCACGCCGAGGACGACTGGAAGCCCGCGCGGTGCTCGGTCTTCCCGCTGCACGTCACCGTCGAGCATGGCGACATCCACGTCGACGTCCGTGATGAGGCCCGGGAGTACTGCGAAGGCCTCCACGTCAGCGAGCGCCGGGTCATCGACCACCTGGAGAACTTCCTTCCGGCGGTCCTCTGGGACCTCGACGATCCGGAGACGCGCCGGGTCCTGGGTGAGCCCTGAGTCACCGGGATGCCGCGGAGGGGGATGGGAGTTCGACGGGAGGGAGTTCGAGGGGAGGGAGTTCGACGGGAGGGAGTCCGAGGGGAGGGAGTCCGAGGGGAGGGAGTCCGAGGGGAGGGAGT
>JAZKTI010000243.1:0-3771 GCA_036625635.1 Haloarculaceae archaeon | reverse complement strand
GGGATTTCGAACGCGAAGACGGGGCCGGTCCGAGCCGGTGGGGGATCCGAGACCGATAATGGGGGGTCCGAGGCCGGCCATCAGGTCGCCCAGCGGGGCCGAGGCCCGACGGATTCCGGGGTGGTGTCGCGGCAGTCGGAGAAGACGCGCCACCGGCCCGCTCGAACTGATCGGCGGACCGGCCACCCCTCACCCCTCGAACCCGTCCTCCCAACGGAAGACACCGTCGCGCTGGATCACCTCGCCGTCGACCTCCAGGCGGGTCCCAGGCCGGCTCATGTCCGTGATGAGGTCGGTGTGGCTCGCGCTGTCGTTGCCATCCTCCCCCTCGGGGAGGCAGACGTCGTACGCGCGGCCGAGCGCGAGGTGGACGGTCCCGGCCATCTTCTCGTCGAAGAGGATCTGCCCGGTGGGCCGGTCGATCCCGCGGTTCGTGCCGATGCCGAGTTCGCCGATCCTCCGGGCGCCCGCGTCGGTCTCGAGGACCGCTTCGATCGCGTCGGCACCCTGGCCGGCCGCCCAGTCGGCGACCTCGCCGTCCTCGAAGTCCAGCCGGACGTCCCGGACCTGCCGATCGTTGATTACCATCGGCACGTCGAAGGCGACGGTCCCTTCGACGGACTCGACGACGGGTGCCGTGTACACCTCCCCGCTGGGGAGGTTGTGGGAGTCGTAGGCCACGGAGGCGGCGCTGTTGACGGCCCTCCGGCCCGCGATAGACATGCTGAGGTCGGTCTCGACGGTGGTACTGTCGGCACGACGCTCGGCGGAATCGCCGGCACTGCCCGCCACATCCCCTCGCTTGGGTTTCCCTTTGAGGATGCGGACCTCCTCGCCCTCGTCGAGGACGGTCTGGAGTCTGGCCATCTCCTCGGCCAGGCTCTCCCAGTCCCGCAGGACGGCATCGTAGACGAACTCCTGGTACTCCGGATAGCTCATCCCCGCCCGCTGGGCCATCGCGCGGGTGGGGTGGACCGTCGAGACCCAGTCGGTCTCCATGCGGGCCTCGCGGACGGCTTTCCTGGCCTCGGCGTAGGCCTGACGGACCTCGTCGGGGACGTCGGCGCCCTCGCTGTCGTTTCGGGTACCCCGCAGGAAGAGCGCGCTGTCGGCGCCCTCGTAGAGCGCGAGGGCTGGGGCGGGCGCCTCGTCGAAGTCGCCGTCGTGGGCCCGGAGGTAGGCCATGTGGAGCTCCTCGCTCCCGTATGTCGTCACCGGGTTGGCACCGCGCTCGCCGAGGACCGACGCGACGGCGACCCCGAGGTCGTGGGCGCCCCGACCGACGCTCACGACGACGTCCTCGCCCGGATCGACCCGGGCGCTCCAGTCGACGAGCGTCTCGGCGTGCCGGTGGATGCGATCGTCCATGGTCGCCGTTCGTGGGGTGTCGGCTAAAGTCCCGGGCTTGGAGTCCTTCGACGATTGCAGTCCCCGCGCATCACCTCACCCACCCATCGCGGGTGTGTCCCGGGCGGCTCGCAGCCGGCGTCCTACTGGGGATCGTCGAGGCCGGGCCGATCGACGGGGCCAGATCCGACTGTCGATCGCCGAAAGAACGGAAAAGTGGGGCAGAGGGAGGAAGCGGAACGGTGCCTCAGTCGTCGGCCGGTGCCGCGCCGCCCTCTTCGTGTTGCTGCTTGACGTGGGTCAGTTTGCCGCCGTCGGCGAGGATCTCGCGCTCGCGCTCGGAGGCGTCCAGCGTCCCGGTGGCCTCCCAGTCGTCGTTGACGCGGATTGTGAACTCGGTCTGGCCGGTCCGGACCGCCTCGGCGACGTCGTCGACGATCTCGACGTCGTCACCCTGGTCGATCCGCTCGTACGTCTCCGCGTCGATCTCCAGGGGCAGGAGGCCGAAGTTGAACAGGTTCGCCTTGTGGATGCGGGCGAAGCTCTGGGCGAGGACGCCCTCGACGCCGAGGTACATCGGGCAGAGCGCGGCGTGTTCCCGCGAGGAGCCCTGGCCGTAGTTCTCGCCGGCGACGAGGAACCCGCCGTCGCTCTCGAGGGCCCGGTCGGCGAAGGTCTCGTCGACCCGCGAGAGGGTGAACTCCGAGAGCTTCGGGATGTTCGACCGGTACATCAGGATGTCCTGGGTCGCCGGGATGATGTGGTCGGTCGTGATGTTGTCGTCCATCTTCAGGAGGGCCGGTCCCTCGAGGTGGGCGTCGAGGGGATCCTTCAGCGGGACGTCGCCGATGTTGGGGCCCTTGACCAGGCCGTCGTCGACGGCCTCCTCGGGCTCGATGATGTCGGTCTTCGAGCCGTCGTAGACGTCCGGGAGCTCGAAGCCGGGGTCCTCGAGGTCACCGAGGTCGTCGGCGAGGTCCCGGGGGTCGACGATCTCGCCGGCGATGGCCGCCGCGGTGGCAACCTCCGGCGAGCAGAGGTAGACGTTGTCGTCCTCGATGCCCGAGCGGCCCTCGAAGTTGCGGTTGAACGTTCGCAGCGAGACCGAGTCCGACCCTGGTACGTGGCCGATGCCGATGCAGGCCCCGCAGGTGGCTTCGGAGAAGTTGACGCCGGCGGCCATGAGTTCGGCCGTCCAGCCCTCCCGAGCGAGCATCTCGGAGGCCTGCTTCGAGCCTGGCGCCACGATCATCTCGGTCTTGAGGTCGACCTCGCGACCCTCGAGCATCTTCGCGGTGGGCAGGATGTCCGGGTAGCCGCCGTTCGTACAGGAGCCGATGATGACCTGATCGACGTCCTCGCCGGCGACCTCGGGGACGGGGACGACGTTGTCGGGCATCGACGGTGTCGCGATGAGCGGCTCGAGGTCCGAGAGGTCGACGGTGATCTGGTCGGTGTACTCGGCGTCCTCGTCGGGCTGGACCTCCTCGTAGGCGTCCTCGCGGCCGAGGCGGGCGAGCCAATCCTTCGTCTTCTCGTCGGTCGGGAAGATCGAGGAGGTCGCGCCCAGCTCGGTGCCCATGTTGGTGATCGTCGTCCGCTCGGGGACGGAGAGCGTTTCGACGCCGGGGCCGGTATACTCGAAGATCTTGCCCACGCCGCCCTTGACGGTCAGCCGCCGGAGCATCTCGAGGATGACGTCCTTCGCGGTGGCCCAGGCGGGCAGTTCGCCCTCGAGGCGCACCTCGACGACTTCCGGCATGTCGATGTAGTAGGCGCCACCGCCCATCGCCACGGCGACGTCGAGCCCGCCGGAGCCGATGGCGAGTTGTCCCAGGCCGCCCGGGGTCGGCGTGTGGGAGTCCGACCCGAGTAGCGTCTTCCCCGGCGCCGCGAAGTTCTCCTTGTGGACGTTGTGGCAGATACCGTTGCCGGGGCGCGAGAAGAAGGCCCCGAAGGTGCCCGCGGCCGAGCGCAGGAAGCGGTGGTCGTCGGTATTCTTGAAGTCGAACTGGTAGGTCTGGTGGTCGCAGTACTGTGCCGCGAGTTCGGTCTGGACCTCGTCGAGGCCCAGCGCCTCGAACTGCAGCCAGACGAGCGTTCCCGTGGTGTCCTGGGTGAGGACCTGGTCGATATCGATCCCGATCTCCTCGCCGGGTGTGAGTTCACCCTCTACGAGGTGGTCGTCGAGTATCTTCTCGGTGAGCGTCTGTCCCATAGCATCACAATGGTGGGTATCCGTGGTGTTAAATCATGCGAGTTCCCCGTCGTATCGCGGTTTACGCCGGCAATATTCGCACGTTTCGGCTACTCGAGGTCTCGGCTGCTCCGGGGGGTACCACCGTCCCAGTAACACCGACCCCGCAGGCCCGACCCCGCAGGCCCGACCCCGCAGGCCCGACCCCGCAGGCCCGACCCCGCAGG
>JAZKTI010000242.1:0-3781 GCA_036625635.1 Haloarculaceae archaeon | reverse complement strand
CCGAACGAGGCCGCGAGACACGTCGCGCGAGGGATGAGGAGCGCAGACCCGAGCGTAAGCGAGGGTCGAGCACCGCAATCGGTTGGGGAGGCTCGTGGTTCGGTTGCTGGCCTGGTGGAATGAAAGGGCGAGGGCCGGTCGCGAGCCGCTGAGCGGGCCCTATCAGAGCGAGCGCTAGCGAGCGAGGATATCCCGCTCAGCGGCCGCGAGCGGGCCGAGGGCTTTCTGGGTGTCTGCGGTCGCGGTGGCCATTGCTCACTAACGCGGGCCGAGGACCTTCTGGCCGTCTGCGGTTGCGTCCGCCATTCCACTCTAGAGGGCAGAGAGCTTTCGAAAGAGTCTCGATGAAGCCATTCAGCGCTCCGAATACGTCCGTCGGACGTAACTGAGGTTGATGGGACCGGCGTTCCGGGACGTCGCCGAACCCGGCCGTACCGTCACTCGTCTATCGCGCGCATCCGGTCCACCGCCGCGTTCGCACAGAGGGGATCACTCGCCAGGGGGTCGTCGGTCGTCGCGTGAGCCCGTGCCCGTGATCCCCCACAGCGCGAGCGATACGCACACGCCCCACAGGGGCCGCGCAACCGGTCGGGGTCACGAAGCGACCGGAACAACGGTGCCTCGCGATAGACCTGGACGAGGTCGTCCGCCCGGACGTCGCCGGCCTCGACCGGGAGGAAGCCAGACGGGTAGATCGACCCGGTGTGGCTGACGAAGACGAACCCCTTTCCGTCGCCCGTCGACCCCACCGTCGGAGCAGGCTGCCCATCCGCCCGCGCGAGCTGGCTGGCAATCCGCCGGTAGTGGGGTGCCTCGACAGTGATGACGCGGAACTCGGCGTCCTGCTGGCGCCGATATAGCCACGACAGGGTCTCCTCGGCCGCCGCCGGGGACAGTTGCTCGAGGGCCTCGCCACGCCCGATCGGAACCAGAAAGAACACCTCCCACATGACCGCGCCGAGGGTCTCGACGAGGCCCGCAATGGCGGGTAGATCCTCGACCGTACGCCCCGTCACGGTGGTGTTGATCTGCAGGGAGAGCCCGATCTCGCCGGCGTACTCGGCCGCGTGCCGGATCGTCTCGAAGGAGCCCGCCTCGCCACGGAAGGTGTCGTGGCGGTCGGCGGTCGCCCCGTCGAGGGACAGCGCGACTCGATCCACGCCGGCGGCGTCGAACCGGTCGAGGACGGCCTCCGTGAGCGCCGACGTGGGGGCGGGCGTCACGCCAGTCCGCAGCCCACTGTCGACGGCGTAGTCGAGCAATTCGAAGAGATCGGGGCGCTCGAGGGGATCACCGCCGGAGAAAACCAGGACTGGCTGTGGCGAGCCGAAAGCGGCAACGCGATCGATCAGGTCGAAGCCCGCCGTCGTCGTCAATTCCTCGGGATGTCGGTCCGGGGTTGCGTCGGCCCGACAGTGGTCGCACTCGAGTTCGCAGGCCTGGGTGACCTCCCAGGTGACGATGAGTGGGTTCTGTCCGTAGTCGCGCGTCGGTGGCCGGCCGTCGCGGTCTTCGTGAGGGTGGTCCGGGGCCATGGTCACGAGGGGTGGGCGACGGGTCGCGTCCGGTGCCATGATCGCAAACTCGACATGGTATGTGATTGGCCTGCACCCGCTGAATAGACCGTGCCTCAATATGAAGGTACTCGGGCTACAGTGCTACCAGACCGAGGGTCCCTTCCGGTCCCGTCCCAGCGGGAGTTGCCGAGCCGTGGCGGTCAGGTCCTGTCAGGTACTGACTTCGGGGTCGCTCCCGTCTTGCCAGTTCTCGTCGTCGGAGTTGTCGTCGGCCTCGTCCTCACCAACGAAAAACGTGGGGACGTCCTCGACGGGGGATTCGTCGCCCTTCTTGATGGCCTGGATGTCCTGTCTACCCCCGTGGAACGCCTTCTTTGCCTTGCGGAAGGCTTTTCCGACCCTGGTCGCTGCCTCTTCGTTCGTGGCGTCGCCGAACAGTGCGACGGGCGTGTTCACAGCGACAGGCTCGGGGACAATCACCTCGTGATCTGATTCGAGTCGGTCGTTGTCGGCAGCAGATAGGCCGGTGAATGCGGTGACGAGTAGCAACACGGCAACCGCCGTCACTGGGATCGATCGAAGGGGGTTCTCGATCATCACCGATTCCGATGCAGGAAGACTCTAAAACGCCGTATGATAAATCCCTGACAGAATTATGGAAATATGGCTCGTACCTGTAGTGTTTGATCGTTGCCGGGCTGCGTCAGGCAATGGTGGGCAGGACCGAATGAGCGTGGATCGGGGGTTCGACGCGCTCGCAACGGTCGGAGTTTCCAATCCGTCGAGGCCTACGCCTTCGGTGGCGAGACATCGATGGAGAAATATCGCGACGGGTTGGCTGGCCGGCGTCCCCTCCAGCGTCGGGCTGGGAACGTCGGGCCACATACCACAGTAATAACATCTCGCTGAGGTGTTCAGGGGGGCCACAATCGGAGAAGGTTTAATCGATGCTCTCAGAGTATTCCCTCAAGAGCATGACTTCGAATCCGCTTTTCGAGTCAGAAGCACCGGTTGCCGAACCGAATCTTGCGTGCGTCCTCTGTGGTGAGCGATAGGTATGCCCAAGATAAGCGTCGAAGTGCCCGCAGAACTCCTCGAGGACCTCGACGCACACGTCGGTGGCGACGCGAAGTTCGTCAACCGGAGCGAGGCGATTCGTGCGTCCATCAGAAAGACGCTGGACCAGCTCGACGAGATCGACGAACGCCACGGACGGATCGACGATGGGTGAGGGCCAGGTGAACGAGGCCGAGGTAGGCGATGGCGAGGTGGACGGGGCCGAGGTTCGCGAGGGTGAAGTGAACAGCGGCGACGTCACCGCCCCGTCCGCCGCGGGAGTGACCCCGGGCGTCGCCGGTGCCGCCGCGCCGAGCGTCCCCCAACTCGCGCTCGTCTCGCTGTTCGTCACCGCCCTGGTGACCGCACAGGTCACCGCCTCGAAGGTGCTGGCCTTCCAGTTGCCCTTCTCGCTGCCCCTGACGGGATCCGCGCTCATTCTCCCCGGGGCGGCCATCGCCTACGCGCTGACCTTCTTCGCCTCTGACTGTTACGCGGAGCTCTACGGGCGCCGGGCCGCGACCCGGCTGGTCAACGTCGCCTTCTTCATGAACCTCGTCTTTCTCGGGCTGGCGTGGACGACGATCGCCGCCCCGATCTTCGAGTTCTCGCCGGTCGCCCAGGGCCCCTTCCAGTCGGTCATCGGGTCGAGTACCGGCGTCGTTGTCGGGTCGATGGCGGCCTACCTCGTCAGCCAGAACTGGGACGTCTTCGCGTTCCACTGGCTCCGCGAGTACACCGACGGTGGACTGCTCTGGCTCCGGAACCTCGGCTCGACGGTGACGAGCCAGGCCATCGACACGGTGATCTTCATCTCGGTGGCCTTCGTGCTCTTCCAGGGCATGGGTCTCGCCGACGCGGTTGCCCTGATGGTCGGCCAGTACGTCTTCAAACTGGGCGTGGCCGTGGTCGATACGCCCTTCGTTTACGGGGTCGTGTCTGTGGTGAGGGCCCGGACCGAAGGAGAGTCTTTGGGGGTAGCGGGGGATTGAAGGGGACAGTCTCGAATGCGGTCGGATCAGGGCGGGTGTGCTTCGTCGGTTGGACCCAACGACATCGCTCCGCTTTCCTGAGTCATGAGCGCCCCCGCAACCAGCCAGAACGCCCTCGGCCCGCTCGCATGAAAGACGACACATTCGACCGCCTACACCCAGAAAGCCCTCGGCCCGCTCGTGCGCTCTGAGGGGGATATCCTCACTCGCTTCGCT
>JAZKTI010000241.1:0-3788 GCA_036625635.1 Haloarculaceae archaeon | reverse complement strand
AGCGGGCCGAGGGCTTTCGGGCTGTTTGCGGGTGCGGAAGCAGTTCCAACAACTCCAGCGGGAGAGGCGAGGACGATCAGTCCCGATCCGAGTTCAGGACCCTGTTCACCGAACACTACCGTCAAATTTGCCCCCGGGCTCGCTTCATCTTCGATGATAGCTCGGAGCATGCCGGTACCGGACAGGCGACTACGCGTGCGACTCACGAGCACCAGGAACTCGGCAGTCAGCCGCGTCTCCCCCCTCCCCCCGCTCGCAGCCGAAGGGAGGTTTATCCCCCAGGCCGAGCGTATCTGGAGCATGGACGAACTCCTCGCCACGGCGCGGGACGCACGCGAGGCGGCCTACGCTCCCTACTCCGAGTTCCCGGTCGGTGCCGCCGTCGAGACGACCGACGGGTCCGTGTACGCCGGCTGCAACGTCGAAATCGCGAACTACTCGAACAGCCTCCACGCCGAGGAGATCGCGGTCGGGAAGGCGGTCAGCGACGGACACACCGCCGTCGAACGCGTCGCCGTCAGTGGCGGGACATCGCCGGGCCTGCGGCCCTGTGGGGCCTGTCGGCAGACCCTGGCGGAGTTCGCTGCCGACGACGCGGTCGTCCTCAGCGACGCGGGACCCGACGAACCCCCGCTAACCGACCGGTTGGGCGACCTGCTCCCCGAGGCTATCGGTCCGTCGGACCTCGGCGTCGATCCCGACGGTGAGTGAGGTCAGCCAAGGTGTATCAGGGCGGACGGTATCCGGCGATGAGAGGTAGCGGGGAAGGAGTATACAGTCCTGGGGGGTCGTCGGGGTAGGGGTATCCAGGCGTGGCAGGTATCCAGGGATGGGGAAATTCAAAGAAGGTGGAACGGATTCGCTGACCAATGGGAGGCCGGTGGGTATTTGCGATCGCCAGCCGACCATCCCGGCATGCAACCACGAGTCACAGCCTGGAGGGCCGAAGGGTGACCGACGCGTCGGGCCCCGACGACGAATCGCAGTACCACCTCGGGGTCGAATCGGGGGACGTCGCCGACGCTGTCCTCCTGCCGGGCGATCCGGACCGGGTCCAACTCATCGCAGACGGGTGGGACCAGGCGGAGACGATCGCCGAGCACCGGGAGTACCGGACGGCGACAGGGGCCGTCGGCGGCACTCCTATCTCGGCGACGTCGACCGGCATCGGGTCACCCTCGGCGGCCATCGCCGTCGAGGAACTGGCCCGGGTCGGCGCGGAGACGCTCGTGCGGGTCGGCTCCTGCGGTGCCATCCAGCCCGAGGTGGACGTCGGCGATCTGGTGATCACCACCGGCGCGGTCCGCGGGGAGGGCACCAGCGACGAGTACGTCCGCGCGGACTTCCCGGCGGTCGCCGACCACGCGGTCGTGACCGCGCTCGTCGCCGCCGCGGAAGACCTCGGCCACGATTACCACGTGGGTACCACCGCGTCCACGGATAGCTTCTATGCGGGACAGGGGCGCGAGGGTGTCGATGGATTCCGGGCACAAGGAAGCAAGGAGGACGTCGCGGAGCTCCGGGCCGCCGGCGTCCTGAACTTCGAGATGGAAGCCAGTGCGATCTTGAGCCTCGCGACCATCTATGGGGTGCGCGCCGGCGCGGTCTGTACCGTCTTCGCCGACCGGACCACCGGCGAGTTCCGGGTCGAGGGCCAGCGGCGGGCAGCGGCGACGGCGAGTCTTGCCGTGGCGAAACTCGCTGCCATGGACGAGGCCGTCGCGGCCGCCGGCGCCGGACGCTGGCACGCCGACCTCACCCTGGAGTGACCGAGCATCGGGATTGCCCATCCCTGCCCCCCGCGGTGGGTCGGGGACGATCGACGGACCAGGCGCGGACCGGTGGGACCAGCAACTCCACTCGTGCCTGGACCCACACCCGAGGCGGCAGCTACAATCGCCCACGCTTCAGACATCATAGAACGAGCGAGCCCAGCATCGAACCGACCTCGATCGAGCCCCCTCAGCCCCCGTCACCACCCCTCAGCCCCCGTCACCACCCCTCATCCCCTGTCACCAACCCTCTGGCCGCTCTTACTTCTCGGCTTCGCCGACCGGCGCCTCCATGTCGTCGATAGTGAGGATGAGGACGTTGTTCGTGTCGTCCTTGCCCTCGAGGGTACCCTCGATCTGGAGCTTCGAGAGCGGTGTGGGCCCGACCGTCAGATTGTCACCCTCGTGGAAGTCCGAGAGAGTGCCCCGGAGAGTCACCTCGGCCCGGCACTGTTCGGGATGGTGGACGCTTGTGAGATCGATCTCCTCCACGTTCGCCTCCGCGACGAGTTCCCCGTTGTGGGTAAAGGGCACGTCTGCTGCCTGGTCGAGTTCCTGTATCTGAAGGGCCTCGTAGGCGTTGGCCGTCGGCTTGTATCCCCCCTTGGGGCCGGGCACTCCCTCGACGAGCTGGAGGGCTTTGAGGCTCTGCATCTGATTCCTGATGGTCCCCGGGTTCCGGTCCACCCGATCGGCGATGTCCTCCCCCTTGACCGCCTTCTCGGACTCGCGGTGGAGATTTACCAGCTCCTGCAAGATGGTTTGCTGACTGGGCGTCAGTTCGATGGATGACATGGGTTCACATTCTATTGAGTCGTCCTTAAACCCGACGGTGGTGAGGGTCGGTCTCGGCGGACCCGGGAGGCCAGGCGGACCCGGCTGGCCAGGCGGACCCGGCGTGACAGTCGGGATCGCTGGAGGGTCGGGACCGGCGGGATCGAGGGAGGGTGGGTTGGCCTTGCAAACGGCAAGGGTTTTGGCTCAGGGACCGGTCCGGCCTGGCATGAACGGAACGGACGTCCTCATCACGGGCGGGGCTGGCTTCATCGGGTCGAACCTGGCCAACCGCCTGGCAGCTGACAACCACGTCGTCGCACTCGACGACTGCTACCTCGGTACTCCCGACAACCTCGATGACGACGTCACCTTCGTGGAACGGAGCGTCCTCGAGGAGGACCTGCCGACGGACGTGGACGTGGTCTTCCACCTGGCGGCGCTGTCCTCTTACGGTATGCACGAGGAGAACCCGACACGAGGAGCTCGCGTCAACGTCGAGGGGTTCGTGAACACGGTCCACCAGGCCCGCCAGGACGGCTGCGATCAGGTGGTCTACGCCACGACCTCCTCGATCTACGGGAGCCGCACCGAGCCCTCGCCGGAGAGCATGTCCGTCGAGGCCAACACCGCATACGAGGCCTCGAAACTGGCCCGGGAGCGCTACGCCGAGTACTTCCACAACCACTACGGGATGACGACCGCCGGCCTGCGATTTTTCTCCGTCTACCAGGGCTACGGCGGCGCCGAGGCACACAAGGGCGAGTACGCGAACCTCATCGCCCAGTTCGCCGACGACATCGCAAACGGCCGCCGGCCCGAAATCTGGGGCGATGGCAGCCAGACCCGGGACTTTACTCATGTCGACGACGTGGTTCGGGGCCTCGAACTCGCCGCCGACCACGACTGCCAGGGGATCTACAACGTCGGCACCGGCGAGCAGTACAGTTTCGACCACCTCGTCGACCGGCTCACCGACATCCTCGACGCCGACGTCGAGCCGATCTACACCGAGGGCTACATGCCCGACCACGTCTACGTCCACGACACGATGGCCGACGCCTCGAAGTTCCGAGAGGAGACCGGGTGGGAGCCCGAGGTCGACTTCGAGGAGGGGCTCCGGCTGGTCTGCAGCCAGTACCTTGAGGACTAGGTCTGGGTCTTGTGTAGCCGCTCGAATTCCGGGGTTATACCGCTTGCAACCGCAAATAGCCCGAAAGCCCTCGGCCCGCTCGCAGGAGG
>JAZKTI010000240.1:0-3912 GCA_036625635.1 Haloarculaceae archaeon | reverse complement strand
TCGAGGCGGGAAACGTCGAGGCGGGAAACGTCGAGGCGGGAAGCGTCGAGGCTGGAAACGTTGAGGCGGGAACCGTCGAGGTGATCGCCGAGGAGCGCGTCGACATCCTGAGCACGGATAGCAACGACCACATCCTCGAGGTCACCTGGCAGGGCGTCTACGACCCCTCTCAGACGCCGGACATCGGGCCGGAACTCGAGCGACTGTCGAGCTCCCGCCCCGACGTCGACCGCCGGGGCGACACCTTTCAAGTGCAGGATGTCGTCCGGGACGGGGGTCTGCGTCGAGCAACACCACCTCATCCGGAGCGACCCAATACGCGACTTCGACCTGGCCGTGTGCCGGAACCTGCTCCTACATATCGCCCCGGACTTCAAGCCCCCCTCTTCTCGAGGATCCGCGGCTCGCTCAGGTCCACGGGGTCCCACATGATCGGCATGCGGGAGACGCTTCCGCCGGAGTGCCGCCACGAGTTCGAGCCGGTCATCAAACACCACCGGATCTACCGTCGGACCTGACTCGCCTGACTCCCACCCTCCAGGGCGAGGCTGTCGGGATGGTGAGCTTATCGGGGCTCTCCGGGGTCGTGTTGAAGTCGTCGAGGCTGTCTGGAATGGGTTCCAGATCGTCGAGGCTGTCGGGAATCCTGGTCGACAGTCCGTTTCGATTCCTGCTGAGCGCCCACTCGATCTGCCGATGGACGTCTGCCATATGGCCCCCACACCCGCGCCACCGCTACGGCCTCGTGACCGCCTCAGTCTTCGAGGTTCTCGGCGATGGCAGAAAGATCGTCGGAGGGCGGTTCCCGATCCGGGTAGAGGACACGATCCCCGGCCTCCCGGATCCCGTAAGCGAAGCCGGGTGTGACCTCGTCGAGCAACAGGGCGACCCCCGGATCGAGGCCGCGGTCGTCCCGCCAGGTCGCGAGCAGGTCCTCGGCCCCTTCGCGGGTGTCCGCCCGCGCGAGGCGAGCGTTCTGAACCGCCCCCCGGAGGACGAACGCGCCGGTCAGGGTTCCCTCGACACGTGCGTGACCCTCTTCGCCGCCCACGAACAGGCGGATGACGTTTCCCTCGTCGACGTCCGCCTCGACGGCCGCCGGGAGTTCCACCTCGGGCCGATCGGTCCGCCCTACCGTCGCCAGCCGAACGCGATGGCTCTCGACGGTCTCGTGGTCGGAAGGGATTCGCTCCGTCACCGGGGACTCACCCGACTCACTCCTCGCCAGCGAGAAGATCGCCGGGGTCGCCGCTGCCGTGGTCGACGATGGTCGCGTTGATCTGACGGGTCGCGTCACCCACCTCGGCGCCCCGGACGGTCACGCGCTTGCGCTCGCCGTCCCGCTCTGGATGGTAGCCGGTGCCCCCCTCGAGCAGGAGTTCCTCGAGGTCCGTCCCGGGGACGTCCTCGCGCATCGGCCGGCCCGCGTCGTCGGAGCCGCCGGTGAGTTCGAGCGTGTAGCCGTCGAGTCCGACGGCGCCCCCGTCGACGGTCTCGCCGATCGATCGCCCGATGAACCTGTTCGCGTCCTGGTCCGCCACGTCGACCTGGTAGGTGTCGCCGCTGTCGGGGTCTGCGACGGCGACGGTGAATTCGGCCATGCCGGTGCAAACCGGCCCGGCGGTAAAAGGGCGACTATTTCCGTCGACCCCCCGTTCCGGTGCGATCCGACTCCATTAGCCGCCGTCTCGGGTGACGTCGACGACTGTCGAGACGCGAGCGTTCTCCTTCAGACGGAGGCCCGCACCGCCCACCCCCAGGGGGATCCGGGCGAGGCTCGCCACCTCGAGGGTGGGGTGGAAGGCCCCGCGAGCGAGGAGTTCCTCGCGCGTCTGGACCGCCGCCGTCGCGCCGTCAGCCAGTGACTCGTTGTACTCGATCAGGTACTGCCCAGCCTCGAGGTGCCACCACTCGTACTCGTCGTCGGGGTTGCGATACTGTCGGTCGTGGCGGGTGGTTTCGGCGTCTTCGAGTTCGCCACCGCCGAAGTCGACCCGCCCGGGACCGGTGACCTCGTGAACGTCGGTGACGGTCAGGTCCAGCCCGCGCCCCTCGGTCTGGGTCGGTTCGTGGACGATGCCCTCGACAGCGTCTGCGATTTGTGTCATGACAACCTGGGGTGAGGAGTGCCAGCGGCGTAAGGATTCGTCCGGTCACGTTCTGGGGGCGCTCCGGTGTTCTCCCGTTACCTTGTACATCAAACGGCCAGAAAGTCCTCGGGCCGCTCTCACGGCTCACTCTGTTCGCCCTTCGAAAGTACCCAGGTCTCGCTCCCCTCGCCCTCGCGACTCGCGGCCGCTGAGCAGGATATCCTCAGTCGCTCCGCTCGTTCGGATACGGCCTGCGTGGGGGCGCAGCCGGCAGGGAGGTGGAAGCCGGCACGGAGGTGGGTGCTTTTGGGCTGTTTGCGGTGAGATCAGCAGTCACGAGAACTCCACCGAGCGAGCCGAGGGCTTCCGTGCCCCGGGACAAAAGACCCGAAACGCTCCAATTCGCACCCGCTATCCATACCCACCCCCACGCTTCATGCGCAAGGCGTCCGAGATCCGTCTCATGGTCCCGCAATCACACGTCGTCACGTCTCCGGACGGCCTCGACCTGAACGTCTGGGAGCGCTCGCCTGCGGCCCCAACGGAGGCCGTGCTCTTCGTCCACGGCGTCCTCACGAACGCCCGCGCGCTGTTCGACACCCCAGTCCCGGACGACGACTCCTATTCCTGGCTCCTTGGCGCTGCCACCCGTGGGAGGGCGGCCTTCGCGATGGACCAGCGGGGCTACGGCGATAGCGACCTGCCCCCGGAGATGGACGAACCGCCCGAGGCGAACGACCCGCCGGTCCGAGCCGAGCGAGCTGCCGAGGACATCGCGGCGGTCGTCGAGTACGTTCGCGAGGACTACGACACCGTCCACCTCGTGGGGGTCTCCTGGGGCAGCCACACGTGCGGCAAGTACCTCGAACGGGACGAGGTTGGCGTCGCCTCGATGACCTACTGTGAGCCCGTCTACAAGCCAGCCTACGACTACCGGGAGGTCCGGGAGGCCATCGGCATCCCAGGCCACCACCGCGGCCACTTCGAGCAGGACCGCGAAACGGTCCGCGCCCGATCGGACCACCCGCCGGAGGTCTTCGACGCGGTGTGGGAGGCCCAGATTCACTCGAACCAGGGAGTCGACGAGGACAGCTACGTGGCCCAGGCAGGCGGCATCGCCGACTGGGCCGAATCGACGGCGGGCGATCCCGTCTGGGACCCGGCGAAGACGGACGTCCCCGCACTCGTGACCTACGGGAGCGAGGACGACCTCGCGGACCGCCAGGGCTCCCTATCGTGCTTCGACGACCTGACTGTCGAGCAGGCTGACTACGTGGAGTTCGTCGGCGTGGACCACTACCCCATGCACAGCGAGCGCCGCCAGTACGTCTTCGACACCGTGAGCGACTTCCAGGACCGGGTCTGAGCGGGGATTTGGATGTAGAATCCAGGTACGGGCGCTTGCGCTTGGGGGTCCCGAAAGCCCTCGGCCCGCTCTCTGGAGTCACCTGTTCGACCGTAACACCCAGAAAGCCCTCGGCCGGCCTTGTTTAGACGCTCGATATCCGCCAATAACACCTTTCTACTGCAACCACCCCGAAACCCCTCACCTGCGTGCTGGAGGCCGACGAATGCCGGCCTCCGAACGATGTGGCGCGCGCGGCGCTTCGCGCCGCGACGTCGGGGCGGCGTCGCTGCCCCGCAGGCGTCACGCAGGCGGAAGCCGGCACGCAGGTGAGGGCTTTTGGGCTGTCCGCGGTTGCGGTCACAACTGCAGAGCGCGAGGTGAGGGCATTCGGGATGGGTGCGAAAACAGACGTCTACTGGGGGATTTCGAACGCGAAGACGGGGCCGGTCCGAGCCGGTGGGGGATCCGAGACCG
>JAZKTI010000010.1:0-21207 GCA_036625635.1 Haloarculaceae archaeon | reverse complement strand
GTCAGGCGGATTTAGGATCTCGTCCCGCTCCACTTCAGGGTGGACGCTCCACTAGACTTGCGTGTCGGTGAAATCGCCCATCTCGATACGGCGTGGATCGATTGGAACCGCAAGCTCATCCAGATCCCACAGCAGGAAGCCTGCATCTGTGGCTACTGCAAGCGCAGGCCCGCCAAGAAGCCACTCATAACGACGATCTCAAAGAGGGCGATGCGGTCGCGGCCCGCTGGCACCCAAAGACCGTCGCGTCCGCACGCCCGCTGCCGTTCGACTTGTCGTTGCGTTTGAAGTTGTGTCTCGAACGGTTCGCAGACCGGTATGACGCCTTCCCGCGATCGCGGTCGTCAATCAATCGTCGCGTGCAGGCCGCGGCTGACAAAGCTGGGCTCTCTGGTCACGTCTATCCGCACTGTCTACGCGCGACAGCTGCCAGCCACCAGCCGCCCCCGGCCGCCGACGTGGCCCCGGGCGATCAGGCGGCCTCCGACGGGGCAGGGAATCCCCACAGGCCGTCGGCCCTGTCGAGTATCGTGACGATCACGACGTGTGGCAGGGTCAGCGTCGCGATGCCGACGAGGTAGAGGCCGACCAGTCCGGGGACGGCAGTCGGCCGGTAGGGGACGGCGACCCAGAGCCCGAGGAAGAGGGCCAGGGCGGCGACCGTCGGGGCAGCGGTCTCCAGTGCGAACCGACCGAGAGGGCGGCCCCACTGGCCGCGAGCCAGCGACGCCGCGCTCTCCTCGTGGAGGAGCAGGACCCGCAGGACGTGCCGGAGCGAGTGCCAGCACGTGAAGTAAAGGCCGACTGCAAGGACCGGTGGAACAGACAGGAAGACAGCCCACAGCAGGCCGGTTTCGGCGGCGTCGAGCCGCCAGGCGTCGCGGCTGCGGTCGTCGAAGCGGCGGTCGCCAGCCTCCTCACCGGGGGATCGAGTGCCGACCGGTCGGCCGGACGTGTCGCCTGCCTGGCTGGCGAGTCGCCAGCCCCTGGCAAGAACGAGGAGGGTTAGCGCGGCAAAGCCGAGCCCGAGTCCCAGGCGGACCGACGGGGCGAACAGGGGGACCGCGCCGATACGGCCGCCGAAGGGAGCGGCGAAGCTGGTGAGGACCGCCCGGTACCGGTCCGGGAAGGCGAGCAGGGGCAAGAGCATCGGCAGCCCGCCGCGGACGAGCGCGGTCAGCCACTGCTGGCCCGGCATTCGCAGGTGTGTCGCTCCGAAGAGTTCGCGCAGGACGTAGACGTCGCCCTGCCCCCAGTGCCCCCAGGTCAGGCCCAGGAACAGGACGGCGCTGGGGACGGGTGCCACCAGCCAGAGGAGGGCGAACCCGCCGCCGAGGACGAGGTAGAGCCCCCCAACGATCACGAGACCGTGGCCGGTAACGCGTCCGTAGAGCGCGCGAGGAAGGGCAACCAGATCCGCCGCGCCGTGGGGGAGACCGAAGATGACGACGCTCGCTACGAGGGGGGCGTACCGGACCCAGACCGGGAGAGCAGGGACGAGAAGGCCGACTGCGGCGGATGCGATGAGCGGGAGCCAGCCGACCCCAAGCGCGGCCCGCCGGGCGGCGGCTGTGGCCGTCGCGCCGCTCACAGCCACCGCCTCCTGGTCCAGGGGAACAGCAGGAGCCCCTGGACGACGAACAGCGAGGTCGCCAAAAAGAACAGGCCCTCCTCGACCGGGAGTCCGAGAAGGACGAGGCCGGTGGTGTGGTTCTCGGCCAGGGTCCAGACGCCGATGTCGATACGGTAATTGTCCCAGGGCGTCGTGGACGCCAGGGCGATGGCGAGGACGATCGTGACGGCGATCGGCCGGACCTCACACCCACCAGGCAGGCTCCGGTACCGTCGCCACCGCGGACGTGTCGCGGCCCAGCCGAGGACGAGGAGTGGCGGTACGAGGAAGACCGCGTGGAACTCCAGGTAGGTCAACGGACTCACGACGCGCTCACCCGACGCCACCGACGACGCCACCGGCGATGTCGATCGATAATCGGAAAACCGTCACTGCTACAGCAGGCTTCATTCCGATATCCCACCACATTATCACTGAATGGTGGCTTGAACTTCAAAAATATTGACTCGCCAGGGGGTCGACTACCGGCTCCGGAAGCTTGAATCCGATGGGAAGGTCCGGAGCAAAATGGTGGGGAACTCGCTCGTCTGGATGCTCTCAGACGGAAGGAATTGAACCATTTGGGGTCACGGGCCGGAAGGGATTTGAACCGGAGCCAGACGTTCCTGCTCGGGCCTCCGGCCCTCCGCGGGCTGGGACTGGCAGGGCTCAAATCCCTTCGGCCTCGCTTTCGCTCCTCACGTCCCTTCGTCGCAGAAAGCGGGCCGGAAGGGATTTGAACCCCTGACCGTCTGATTAAGAGTCAGACGCTCTGCCGGACTGAGCTACCGGCCCTGACGGGTGCGAGTTACGGAGGCCCCGGGAAATACGTTACTGTTCCCTGGCGGTCAGGTGCGCGCTGAAGAACAGGAGTCGCGTGGCTTTACCGGGGTGGTCCCTGCTGCTGGGGAGGCTGCGTTCGGGTGGGGCCGGGCACGAAGTTCTGGAGGGTCCAGACTGTCCCGACGGCGACGAGCGCCACGCCGATGGCCGCGATGATCTCCATGATGAGGATGTCGACGAGGACCTGTCCGAGGCCGCCGCCGCCCGCGATCAGGTAGCTGAAGATGAAGCTGAGGAACATCAGGACGAGACCACCGGCGAAGCCGGTGACGGCAGCGGTCCCCATCAGGATATTATCGGGTTGCCCTTCCAGTTCTTCGACCTGTCTCACCGCGAGAATTGCTCCGGCGAGCGGGGCAATCGCCATTGCACCGGTCATCCCGACTGCCGTAGAACCGACACCGAACCCCCCTCCGAACGGCAGTGTCGTGGCACCGAGCGCCGCGAGCGCGAAGCCGATACTGAGCAGACCGTTCAGTACGAGCCCGATCTTGATCTCGGTTTTCGTCTCCGGGATCGAGAGGATATCACCCATTCCCGGACCCGTGTCGTATCCCCCCTCGGGCGGCTGGCCGCCTTGGTACTGCCTCGGGGGCTGTCCACCTGCGGGTTGGCCACCCTGGCCCGGAGGCCGAGCCTGGCCCGGCTGGCCACCCTGTGGTTGGCCGCCCTGGGGCTGATCGTCCTGTCCCTGTGTGCCTGGTTGATCTTCTGGTGAGTTGGACATCAGGGTAATGGTGAATCAGATAATACAAAAAGCTAGGCTTTCCACCGCTGCCCGTTGGTCGTACGCATCACTGCAATCCCCGTCCTCAGGCACGGAGAACGTGGTACCACGCGGGGGGCGACATGATCCACTATGGAATATATCTCCGGGTCAGGACAAGCGCGTGACGGGAGTCGGGCGGGGACAGTGGGATTGGGGTGGCTCCAGTGGCAGTTGGGCAGTGGCCGGCTGCGGTTCCAGGGGTGTACGGTGGGTCGGGTCCCAGCAGCAAGAAGTGGGGAACACGGGGCTCGGGCGGGCGTGCGCCCTCCGATTGCGCAGTGAACCGCCGTGTTATAAGGCGTCGGCTCCGTACCTGGTTACAATGAGCTCAACGACGGGTCTCACGATGGCGTCGATGTCGACCTATGCCATCCTCGGATGTGGAAGCGTGGGCCACGCCGTCGCTGACGAACTCGTAGCCGAGGGCAAAGACGTCCTCATCATCGACGCGGACGAGGGACGGGTCGAGGCACTGCGTGACCAGGATCTCGACGCGCGCGAGGCCGATATCGAGGACGAGTCCGTCGCGGAGACGGTCGCGGACCGCGACGTCATCCTCATTCTCTCGTCGGACGTCGAGGCCAACGCTGTGACCGTCGAGAACATCCGCGACCAGGGCGACGGCCAGTATATCATCGCTCGCGCATCGGACCCTGTCTCCGCCGACAACCTGGAGGAACTCGGCGCCGACGTCGTCATCAATCCGTCCGCGGTCATCGCGGACTCCGCCATGCGGGCCCTCGAAACCGGCGAACTGGAGTACAAGGCCCGACAGCTCTCCGACCTCATCGACCGGACGGAGGATGGCCTCGCCATCCTCATCCACCGGAGTCCCGATCCCGACTCCATCGCCAGTGCGGCCGCTCTCCAGGCCATTGCCGAGACCCGTAATGTCGAGACGGACATCATCTACGAGGGCGAGATCGGCCACCAGGAGAACCGAGCCTTCGTGAACCTCCTGGGCATCGAACTCGTCTCCAGCGACGAGGTCGAAATGTCCAGCTACGACACCGTCGCGCTCGTCGACCACGCCAAGGGTGGCCAGGAGGAGGCCGTCGACATCCACGTCGACGTAATTCTCGACCACTACGAGCACGAGCACGACCACGACGCGGAGTTCACGGACATCAGGCCGAACGTCTCGGCCACCTCGACTATCCTCACGAAGTACATCCAGGAACTCGACCTCTCCCCGGCCGAGAACATCGCGACCGCGCTCCTGTACGGCATCCGGGCGGAGACGCTTGATTTCAAACGCGACACGACCCCGGCGGACCTGACCGCCGCGGCGTACCTCTATCCCTTCGCCGACCACGACACCCTCGAGCAGGTCGAGTCCCCTTCGATGTCGCCGGAGACGCTCGACGTCCTGGCGGAAGCCATCCGCAACCGGGTCGTCCAGGGGAGTCACCTCGTCTCGAACGCGGGATTCATCCGCGACCGCGACGCGCTCGCCCAGGCCGCACAGCACCTCCTCAACCTGGAGGGTATCACGACGACGACGGTATTTGCCATCGCCGACGACACCATCTACCTCGCGGCCCGGTCGAAGGACATCCGGATGGACATCGGCAGGATCCTCGAGGACGCCTTCGGCGAAATCGGCGAGACCGCTGGTCACTCGACCGACGCAAGTGTCGAGATTCCACTCGGGATCTTCACCGGAATCGAGGTCAGCGAGGACAACCGCGACACGCTTCTCGAACTCACCCGCGAGGCAGTGACAAAGAAGCTCTTCGAGGCGATGGGTGTCGAGAGTGGGGACGGAAATAATGGTAGTTGAGAGCTCGTCAGCGGCGTCGGGACCACCGGCAATTGAACAATTCGTGAGCGGCACCAGGACAAACGGCAGTAGAGCGGAACGTGAGGGGTTCCGACGGGATGGTCCGACCCCGGATTCGAGAACACTGATCGGAGGACTGGACCTCCGAGAGGAGAACCACCTGGGGGCGAGAAACGGGCCCGGGCGAACGCAAGTCGGTCGTCGTGAACGCACGCCTCGAGGGGGGTTGGGACTGTCTCAGGCGGCGACTTCGGACTCGTCCTCGTCGGCCCCGAGCCGTTCCACGATGTCGTTCACGATGACGACGTCGCCCACGGCCTGGACCCACCGGTAGGGGACGATGACGCCCCGGGCGCCAGCGGCGCTCTCGCCGAAGAGTTCGTCGTTCAGTTCGTGGAGTGCGAGGCCGGTGACCCGCTCGGCGTCGAGATCGAGCCGCAGATCCTCGACCTCGCCGAGGAAGACCCCGTTCTTCGAGTAGACCTCGCGACCAACGAGTGTCGTGATTTCCTGGGGGACGGAATCGCGATCCATACGTGCGCTCAGACAGGGGGGCACCTTAAATCCTCGCTGGTCGTCTGACGCCCGTCGTCGGCGTGACCGCCGGGAGCCGTGGCTCCTCCCGGGCCGAATTTCAGGAGCCCCGGGCAGAAACTCTCCCGGTCCAGTGCCCGACGCCGGAACCCGTCGGAGACCACCGTAAGAGACAGGTCCGTTCACGTCCCATCGACGGTCGATGCCATCGACCCTGGTTCACGCGGCACTCGCGGCCGTGGTCGCCGCGGCTCTCCTCGAGGAGGCCTTCGACCTGCGATCCCTCGCTCTCGTGGTCGGCCTCACCGCGATGGCCGACCTCGATGCCTTCGCCAGCCTCGCGATCGCCGGTGCCCACCGATCGCTCCTCCATACGCTGTTGCTCCCGGCAGTCCTCGCTTCCCTGGTCTGGTACGACGCGAGGCGCGGGTCGGACTCGCTGCTGGCAGGAACCTGGAACGCCCGGGGCCACCGCGTCGCAGGGGTCGCCATCTTCGCCTTCGTGGTCTCCGCTATCGGACTCGATCTGACCTACAACGGGGTCAACGTTCTCTATCCGCTCCACGACCAGTTTTACGTCCTCGACGGGAAGGCGATCCTTTCCACGACGGAGGGGTTCGTCCAGACCTTCGTCAACCTCGACCCGGCCGCCGGCGGCGTCCCAGCCCCCGAGAGCCTCGGGAATAGCAGCGACGTCCACCTGGGGACCGGCGTCGATCCGACGCAAGGGCCAGAACCGGAAGACATCGAGCGGGTCTTCCCGATCGTTCGGTCGGGCTGGCAGGCGCTCATCGTTGGTCTGGGCGTCCTTGTCCCGGCCTACCGCCTGTGGGACCGCCAGTCCTCCCAGCAGCCAGGGACCGGGGCTGACGACCAGTGCGACCGCTGATCGGGATGAATGAGTCGATCGGTGAGTCACGACGCCATCGGAGCGGCTTGCCGACGGCGCCCGCCAGACCGCTGCCGGCCCGACCCCCGCGATTCCGCGTCTTTATTGTACCCGGTGGTTCTCTTGGCGTCTGATGTCCTTCCGCCTGGCCGAGCGGCTGGGGCGGGCCGACCTGGTAACTCTGGCCAACGCCGTCCTCGGCGTCGCCGCGGTGGCCGTGGCACTCGTCGGTCGGCTCGACCTCGTCGCCCGACTCCTCCTGCTCGCGGCCATCGCCGACGGCCTCGATGGGATCGTGGCTCGGCGGTACGGTGGCTCGGCGGTCGGCCCCACGCTGGATGCGATGGCCGACGTCGTGTCCTTCGGCGCAGCCCCGGCGGTGTTCGTGCTGGCTGTCGCCAGGGCCGGCCTCCCCCCGGTCGCATCGGACCCGACGGGCTACGTCCTCGCCACCGCGGTTGCTGCACTCGTCGTCTCCTTCTCGTTGGTCAGGGCGGCGATGTACACGGTCCACTTCCCGGGGGAAACCCGTCGACCAGGCATCCAGAACACGTTGCTCGCCTCCATCCTCGCGGCGGCGTACCTCGCCGGCCTGACCGAACCGATCCCGGTCATCATCCTCGCCGCTGTCCTGTCGGTCCTTCAGGTCGCTCCCGTCTCCTATCCCAAACTCCGCACCCGGGACGCGTTCGCGATGGGTGCCGTGCAGTTCGGAGCGGTAGTCGCGCCGACCCTGGCGAGTCGCCTGTTTCCCCGTGCACTCTTGCTCGCGGCCGTGGCGTACTCGATCCTCGCGCCGAAGCTGTACTGGGGCGAGTGAGGCCTCCGGTGGTGACCATCGCAGGACGCTTGCGGGACCGATCCGCGTCGGTGGCGGTGGCGCGGCTCCTGAGCTCGACTTCGAACGGGAAAGGGTAGAGCGTGTGACTCTACGGAGCCATCGGGCTCCATCTCCATTTAATGTATCAGCACAGATAAATTTGTCTGACGATTGTCGGCATGTGAGAACGTCGGGCGGGCCAATGGCAGGTCTGCAGGTCGACCGATCGTCCGTGGGACGCCGACAGGCCGCCCCTTCCGAACCAAGGCGGCTCTGTCTCCACCGACTGAAGGGGTCTTTCGAGGGAGCGTCTCGACTCAGGCGTCCTCGACACTTTCGCCCTCGACACCCTCGGGCAGGTCCAGGAGCCCATCCACGTCGACGGCATCGACCAGGAGATCTTCCATCCGCTCGACGGTCTCGGCGTTCCTGGTCTGGCCGGCGTGCATGGTCGCCTCGGTTCGATCGATCGTCCTCCGAGTGTCCGTGTCCACGAGGATGACCGGCACCCCCCGCTCCTCGGCCGTGCCCAGGACGGCACTTGGGGGCCGGTAGCCACCGGTCAGCAACAGGCACTCGACGCCGGAGGCCTCGAGTGCTGCCCGCTGGATGTCCGGTCGGTCGCCGCCGGTAATCACGACCGCGTTCCGGGTTCGCCGGAACAGTTTCAGGGCCGAGTCACTGCTCATCGCCCCGACCGCGAAGCGCTCGAGAATGGCCTCGGTCCCGGCACCATCCGTGAGTATCTCCGCGCCGAGGTTCTCTGCGAGATCGGCAACGGACACGCCGGCGAGGTCGGCGTCCCGCGGAACCGCCCCGGCCGACGGGATCCCCCGACCGTCCAGGAATGGCATGACGTCCTCTGTCAGGCTCTCGTATTCGGCGTCGGGGACGGCGTTGAACAGGACGCCCTCGAGACCCTCGCCGAGGTCCGCGGCAGCCGCGAGAACGTCGTCGACGTCTTCGGGGCTTCCGTACCGCGTCACCAGGAGCGTTCTCGCGTCGAGGAGGTCCGCGACGGCGGCGTCTGTCAGGTCGACGATCCCACCGGTCGACAACCGGTTTCCCTCGACGACCATCAGGTCGGTTCCCGACGCCAGGTCTTCGAAGTTGGTTCGGATCCGCTCCCGCAGCGCGGCGGGCTCCTCGCGACCCCGGAGGGCCCCCTCGATGAACGTCCGGGAGTAGACCAGCGGCTCGAGTTCGTGGACCGCGGCGTCGAGGTCGAGCAACGCCTTCGCGAGCATTGGATCCTCGTCCCGCGTCTTGCCGGTGACGCTCTGGAGACGAGTCCCCTTGGGTTTCATGTATCCGACCGACGCGCCCCGCGCCCTGGCGAGTCGAGCGAGGGCGATGGCCACGGCCGTCTTTCCTGTACCCTCCACGGTTGAGGTAACGAGTAACGTGTTCATAGCTCCTCCTGGTCGACGGTCAGTCTGAGGTCGACCGCCGTTGCACCTCCGGGCGCGGCGACGACCGGGTTGATGTCCAGTTCCGCGATTGCCGGGAAGTCGGTCACGAGCTGGGAGAGCCGCTGGATCACCTCGACCAGCGCGTCGAGGTCCACGGGCTCCCGGCCGCGGGCCCCATGGAGCAGGGGTGCGGACTCGATTTCCTCGATCATCTCCCGGACCTCCGGCTCGGCGACGGGGGCGACCCGGAATGCCGTGTCCTCGAGAACCTCCACGAAGATGCCCCCGAGCCCGAACATCACGAGCGGCCCGAACTGCGGGTCCCGCGACATTCCGACGATGGTCTCGGTCCCCGCCTCGAGGTCGACCAGCTCCTGGACCTGGACGCCCAGGATCGTCGCGTCGGGCTGGTAGTTCCGGGCCCTGGCGACCAGATCCTCGTAGGTGTCCCGCACCTCGGCGACCGGCACGCCGACCTCGACGCCCCCGATGTCGGATTTGTGGAGGATGTCCGGGCTGACGATCTTCATCACGACCTCGCTCTCGCGAGCGACGTCGCGGGCGATCCGCTCGGCCACGTCGGGGTCGGACGCGATGTCGCCGGTTGGCGTGGGGATGCCGTAGGCCTCCATGAGGTCCATCGCCTCCACGCCGAGACGGTTGGTTCCCCGATCCGCGGCCGTCTCGAGGACCGCCCTGGCCCGATCCCGATCGACGTCGAAGGTCTCGGGCTCGGCCCACTCTGTCTCGCGAATCCCGGTGTAGGTCCACAGCGACTCCAGGCTCCAGATCGCTCGCGCAGGGTCGAAATACGTCGGGATCCCGGCGTCGCTGAGGATCCCGGCCGCCTCTCTGGTGGACATCCCTCCCATGAGCGTCGCCACGACCGGCACGCCCGCGCGCTCCTGTTCCGCGGCGATCGCGTCGGCGAGGTCCTCGAAGGCCAGCGTCGCCGTCGGACACGACAGGACGAGGGCCATCGAGACGTTCGGGTCCGCCAGCACGGTCCGGAGTGCGTCCCGGAACCGTTCGGTGTCCGCGTCGCCGATGATGTCGACGGGGTTGTAGATGTTCGCGCCGGCGGGCAGGCGCTCCTGGAGGGCGTCGATCGTCTCGTCACCGAACTCCGCGAGTGAGAGGTCGCTGTCCCCGACGGCGTCCGTCGCCATCACGCCGGGGCCGCCCGCGTTCGTCACGATCGCCACGTTGTCCCTGTCCGGCAGCGGTAGCGTGGCGAGGATCGAGGCGGCGTCGAACAGTTCCTGGACGGTCTCGACCCGGAGGACGCCGGCCTGGTCGAGGCCGGCGGAGTAGGCGCGGTCACTGCCGGCCAGGGCACCCGTATGGGAGGCCGCGGCCGTCGCCCCGGCCTCCGTGCGGCCGGACTTGATGACCACGATCGGCGTCGTCCCGGTCACCTCCCGGGCGGTCCCGACGAACGCCCGGCCGTCTTCGATGTCTTCGAGGTAGCCCGCGATGACCGCCGTCTCGGGGTCGTCCCCCCACTCGGCGACGAAGTCTGACTCGTCGAGCACGGCCTTGTTGCCGACCGAAACGACGTTCTTGAACCCGAGGGTACGATCCTCGGCCCAGTCCATGACGGCGGTTACGAAGGCACCCGACTGGCTCATGAACGAGATGTTGCCGGCACCCGGCATGGCCGGCGCGAATGTCGCGTTCAATCCGTTCGTCGTGCTCAGTACGCCCAGCGAGTTCGGCCCCACGAGGTTGAGGTCGTACTCCGCGGCGATGGCCTCGAGTTCGCGTTCACGGGCCGCGCCCTCGCTACCGGCCTCGCCGAACCCGGCCGTGATCACGACCACGTTCTCGACCCCGGCTTCGGCGGCCTCCCGGAGCTCGTCGAGGACGACGCTCGTGGGGACGACCAGCACGGCCAGGTCGATGGGCGTCACGGGGTCGACCTCGTCGTGACAGTCGACGCCGAGGACCTGCTCCTTGTTCGGGTTCACCGCGAAGACCCCGCCCTCGAACGTATCGAGCAGGTTTTCGGTCACGGCCCGTCCGACCGAGCCCGGCTCGTCGCTGGCCCCGATGACGGCCACTCGACCGGGGGCGAACAACGTGGATAGCTTGCCCATCTCTCGGTCCGAGGTACTGATGGCCCGGAAAAATAGCTTCCCCACTGTCTCGGGAACTCGGAACGCCCGCGGTCAGATCAACGGTTTCCTTCCGGCGGCTACTACCCGACCAGTTTCCACTCGACCAGCTATACCCCGGTGGTTTACTACCGGGCCAGTCAACACTCGGCTACCAATCACCTGATAGCTCGCTACCCGCTCCCTCACCACTCTACTCCCCATCACCCGGTGGGTTACTACCCCCTCACTATCCGCCCCTCACTACCCGACCGCTTTTCCGCTCGCCGGCCGAATGGATTGACATGCCGACGAACGAGGCGGGGGACGATTCGGCTTCGGACGGAACCGGGGACCGCTCGGGACGCACCGATCCGGCCTCCAGGGCCGATCTCGATGCCCTCCAGGGGGACGTGACCGCGCTCGAGGAGACCCTCGGAGACCTCCGGGACGAACTTGAGGGGGGCCGGACGGGGTCGCCATTCCCGACCCCGAGTCTCGCGAACCTGCGGCGGTTCACGAGCGAGGTTTCTATTCCGATGACCATACTCGTCCTCGAAACGAACCTCCGCGCGCTCCGCATCCTCCAGCGGGCGCTTCGCGCCGCGCCGGAGTCGGGGGCGGCGACCGACCGCGGGGGCCGGGGCGGCGCGGTCAGTCGTCGCGCCGCTGATGCAAGTCTCCGGGCCCTCGGTCGCCTCGACGGCGCACTCGCCGATCTACAATCGAGCGCGGTTGCCGGGGGCGCGGAGGGGGATGGAACCGTTGCGGAGCTCCTCGCGGAAGCCGACCGGCTCCGCGATCGGGTCAGGACCGAACTGGACCGCGTGGAAGCATCGACCGCGCGGGCCGACGAGGCCTGGGACACGAGCATGGACGCCGTAGGGGGGCCGACCGACGGTGGCGAGGCCGTGGCCGTGGACGTCGATGCGGAACTCGACTCGATCAGGGCCCAGGTCAACGAGGAAACTGAGAACGACGGTCGGGGCGATGAACAGCGGGCGGGCGAGGGCGACGGCGAGTAGGACCGTACCCTGGTCCGGCCGGTTGGCGACCCACGGAGAACGATCTCACCGGGCTACTCCACGGGCTCGAACCGATAGCCGCCCCACGCCTGGCTCGCGGGCTCACGAATCCCGGCCTCGGGGTCCCGGAGTTCGTCGACGGCCACCGGCCTGACGCGCTGACCGGTTTCGACCGCCGCTGCGGCGGTCACCTGGCCGATCGCCCGGACCGGCTCGCCGTCGACCTCGAACTCGACGATCGCCAGGGTGTTCGGCTCGCGGACGCCGGGCGGCGTGGCGGTACTCCTCGTCCAGGTCACCACCTCGCCGGGCCGGTCGCTCAGGTCCACGGTTCCGGTCTGCTCGGCCCCGCAGTCCGGACAGACGGGGTGTCGGGGATAGCTGAGGTGCCCGGACGGACAGCGGCCGGCGACGAGGTCGGGGTTCATCCCGCCGCCTCCAGAATCGTCGTCGTCACGCAGTTCCCGAACCCGCCGACGTTGCACGCCAGGCCCGTCCCGGCCTCGACCTGGCGGTCGCCGGCGGTCCCCGTGAGTTGCTCGACCAGTTCGACGACCTGGGCGACCCCCGTCGCCCCGAGGGGGTGGCCCTTCGACTTCAGCCCGCCGGAGGTGTTGATCGGCAGGTTCCCGTCCCGCGCCGTCCGCCCATCGAGGACCTGTTCCCAGGCTCGCCCCTGATCGGCGAAGCCCAGCCCCTCCATCTGGAGGCACTCGAGGATGGTGAACATGTCGTGGAGTTCGGCGACGTCGACGTCGGCCGGGTCCCTGTCGGCCGTCTCGAAGGCGGCCTCGCCGCTCTCGACGACGGCATTCATCACGGTGGGGTCCGCCCGCTCGTGGACCACGTGTGTGTCCGTCGCCCCCGCGATGCCCTCGACGGTCACGTACTCGGTCGCGTGTTCGTCGGCCACCTCTGCCGGGCAGAACAGGAGTGCCGCGCTGCCGTCGGTCACCGGGCAGAAGTCATAGAGCCGGAGCGGGTCGGCCACGATCGGGCTCTCGAGGACCGTCTCGCGGTCGACTTCCGTTTGGAACTGGGCCTTCGGGTTGCGGGCACCGTTGGCGTGGTTCTTCACGGCCACCTCCGCCAGGCTCTCACGTGGCGCGTCGAACCGTTCGAGGTAGTTGCGTGCGGTCAGGCCCGCGAAGGAGGGGAGCGTCACGCCGTGGCGATACTCGACCGGGTGGGTCAGCGAGGCGATGACGTCCGTCGACTCCGCAGTCGACCGGTGAGTCATTTTCTCCCCGCCGACGAGCAGCGTCATTTCGCTGGCGCCCGAGGCGACCGACTGCCAGGCCGCGTAGATCCCCGCACCGCCGGAAGCCGAGGTCTGGTCCACCCGCTGGGTGTAGGCCGGAAGCAAGTCGAGATCCTGGGCGAGGGCGTTCATCACGCCGGTCTGGCCCTCGAACTCCCCACTCGCCATGTTCGAGACGTAGCAATGCTCGACGGCCCCGCGGTCGACCCCGGTGGCGGCGAGACAGGCCTCGCCGGCCTCGGCGAGGAGGTCACAGATCCAGGCGTCCCGCTGCCCGAACCGGGTCATCGAGGCGCCGATGATGGCGACGTCCATGGCGGCCCCTCGCAGCCCGTTGTTGTCTTCGTTACGGTCGGCCAACCCGGCTCAGGTGACGGGACCCGCGATCAAGAGGTCGGTCGGCCCGGCTGGGCGTGGCCCAGAGGTTTAGGCCTGCCAAAACGATACCTTCTTTAGGGTGGCCTAAACATTGTCGTCCGTGACCGAAACCGACCCGGACGTTTGCGTGACCGTCCCCACCGTCCGCGAGTGGGAGGCTGTTCGCGAATACCTCCACAACGCTCGCGAGCACGGCTTCGACACGGACCGTCTCCACGTCGTACTCGTGACAGAGGACTGGTGTGACACGGCCGGCATGGCGGCGATGCTCGACGATCTCGACGTGTCCGGGACCATCTTCGATGGCACCGGCCGGGCCGACTGGATCGAGGAACAGGGGATCGACGAGTACGCCCACCTGGTGCCCGAGGCGAGCCACGCCCAGACCTCTTTTGGACTCCTCTATGCCTGGGAGCGCGAGTTCCCCTACGTCGTCTTCCTCGACGACGACACGCGGCCCCACGAGGGCGTGGACTTCTTCGGGCGGCACCTCGCCAATCTCGCCTTCGAGGGGGCCGTCGAGGAGGTCCGATCCGACGAGCGCTGGGTCAACGTGTTCTACCAGTCCGAGCACGACCTCTACCCTCGGGGGTACCCCTACGCGGCGATGGACGAGACTGTCGAAACGGGAACGGCTCACGTCGATGACGTGGTCGCCTCCCAGGGCCTGTGGACGAACGTGCCCGACCTCGACGCCGTCCGGATCCTCGCCGACGGCGACCTCCACGGACAAGCCGCGGTCCGGACGTCGGCCTCGGACTTCGAACGGGACTTCGTCGCCGCGCCGGGGAACTACCTGACTGTCTGTTCGATGAATCTGGCGATCCGCCGGGAGGTCATCCCCGCCTTCTACCAGCTCCCGATGGACGACAACCCCTGGAACGTGGGTCGGTTCGACGACATCTGGAGTGGCGTCTTCCTGCGACGCGCCTGCGACGTGGTCGGCGGTCGGATCTACAACGGTGGCCCCCTCTGTGCCCACGAGAAGGCGCCGCGGTCGACCTTCGACGACCTCGCCCACGAGGTCAACGGTCTCGAACTCAACGAGCACCTCTGGGAAGTCGTCGACCAGGCGGGCGAGGATTGCGAGAGGTACGCTGGGGTCTTCGCGGCCATCGCGGACCGCCTGGCCGACGGGGAGTTCGAGGACTGGCGGAACGGGGAGTTCCTGAACCACGTCGGCGAGTACATGCACGACTGGCTGGACTGTCTGGACGCGCTCGGGACCGCCAGCGAACCGTCCGCACCCGTTCCCGCGACCGGAGACGACTAGAAGGGCTTAAGAATTTAGGCTCACCGAAAGTATGACAATGGACTACACCGCGGCCGGTCGATCAGACGATCGGTCCGACGGCGCCTCGATGGATCGCGTGGGAATGTCTCGGACCAGGCGACGCTTCCTCGCCACGGTGGGCATGGCTGGGACGCTGGCCGTCGCCGGGTGTAGCGGTGGCGATGAAGCCGGGACGACGACCGACGCCACAGGCGTCGGCGGGGACGGCTTCGACCTGGATGACTTCCGCGGGTCGGGCCCGCTCGTCGAGGACCGGGGCGAACCGGGCGGGACGCCCGTGGACGAACTCCCCAACCTCGATGGGGAATTAAACCTCTACCTCGGAGGCGGGGAGGGCGGTCTCTACCTCCAGCTCGTCCGAAACTTCGCTGACCACTATCCGGATTTCTCCTTCAACCACAGCCTCGAGAGTTCGTCCTCGCTGGCGAACAAACTCATCGAAGAGACGAGGGCGGGGGCAAGCCCGGCGGACGTCTTCGTCGCCGTGGACGCGGGGTCGCTGGGCGCCATTGCGGACGCCGGCGCGACGGAGCCGATGCCGAGTTCGGTCAGCGAGCCGGTCCCGGCGGCGTTCAAGACCGACGACTGGGTCGGTATCGCCGGTCGGGCTCGTGCCATTCCGTACAACACCGACCGCCTGGACGCGACCGAGGTCCCCGACACCGTCCGGGACTTCCCCGGAAACGACACCTTCGCCGACGGCCTCGGCTGGGCCCCGACGTACGCCGCGTTCCACTCCTTCGTGACGGCGATGCGGGCGCTCCGGGGTGATTCGGCGACCAGAGAGTGGCTCGAAGGCGTCCAGGCTCTCGGCGTGACCGAGTATCCCGACGAGTTCCGCGTCTCGAACGCCGTCGCCGACGGCGAACTCCTCGCCGGATTCGCGAACCACTACTACGCACTCCGGGTCCGGAACGCCCGTTCGGACGCGCCGATCGACGTCGCGTTCACCCGGGGCGACGCCGGCGCGCTCGTCAACGTCTCCGGCGCTGCGATCGTGAAGGGTACCGAGGACGCGGACCTGGCCGGCCGGTTCGTCCGCCACCTCCTCTCGCGGGAGGCCCAGGAGTTCTTCGCCACGCGAACCTTCGCTTACCCGACCGTCGCCGACGTGCAACCACCGGGCGGCCTCCCCACCATCGACGACCTGGACCCGCCGGACGTCTCCCTCGCGGAGCTGTCCGACGTGCAGGGCACGATCGAACTGCTGCGAGACGCAGGCGTCCTCTAATGGCGTCGAGCGGGGACCACTCCATCCGCGAGCGCTCCCTCCAGAAGCGCGTCGCGGCACTGGTCCCCGCTCCCCTCACCACTGTCGCCGCGCTCGTCGCGGTGCTGCTCCTCTCGCCGCTGGCCTGGGTCCTCCTCCGCGCCGCCGAAGTCGACGTCGATCGCGCCCTCGCCCTGCTCCTGAGCGCGGACACGGTGACTATCGCCCTGAATTCGCTGCTGCTCGTCGGTCTCGTCACCCTGGGCGGGGTCCTGATCGGCGTCCCGCTCGCCTTCCTCACGGTGCAGACCGACCTCCCCTTCCGACGGGGGTTTACGATCCTGGGGGCGCTTCCCCTGGTCGTCCCCAGCTATATCGGCGCCTTCGCGTTCGTCTCGGCCTTCGGCCCTCGAGGCGAACTCCAGGGCATCCTCGCCCCGCTCGGCATCGAGGAGATTCCCGCCATCTACGGCCTCCCCGGGACCGTCGTGGTCCTGACGCTGTTTACGTACCCGTACGTCTTCCTGACGACGAGAGCCGCCCTGCTCTCGGTCGACGGCACGGCCGTCGAGGCCGCCCGGACGCTCAACCACGACCGCCTGGGGGCCTTCCGCCACGTCACACTCCCCCAGATCGCCCCCGGCATCGCCGCAGGCGGGCTCCTGACCGCGCTGTACACTCTCTCGGACTTCGGGACGCCGATGATCATGCGGTATGACGTGTTCACCAGGATGATCTTCGTCGAGTACAACCGCAACTTCAACGCGGGCCTGGCCTCGCTCCTGTCGCTGCTCCTGCTCGCGATCACGGTGGCCATCCTTTACTGGGAATCCCGCCTGGGGGCCAGCCGCGAGGGCGCCCACGTCAGTAGCGGCTCCCGGCGGCCAGGTCGGGTCGCACTGGGGCGGTGGCGGTGGCCGGCAGTGGGCTTCTGTGGACTCGTCGCCGTCCTGGGTGTCCTTCTCCCACTGGCCATCCTGGGCATGTGGCTATTCCTCACCGCGCCGGGCTACGCCGCCGGCGGATTCCCATTCGAGTGGGCCCAGGCGATCAACTCGCTGACGCTCTCGGGGGCCGCCGCCGTCGGGGCGGTCGTCCTCGGACTCCCGGTCGCCTACCTGGCCGCCCGCGGCAAGAGCCGGTGGGCCCAGCTGCCCGAGCGGGCGACCTACGTCGGCTACGCGATGCCGGGGGTCGTCCTCGGCCTCTCGCTGGTCTTCCTCGGACTCAAGTACGTTCACGTCCTCTACGGAACCGTGGTGTTGCTGGTCTTCGCCTACGTCGTCCGGTTCATCCCGCAGGCCGTCGGGACGATGCAGTCCTCCATCCTCCAGGTCGACCCGAAACACGTCGATGCGGCCCGGACCATGGGCGACTCATCGTTCGTCTCTTTCTTCCGGGTCGAGCTCCCCCAGATCCTCCCGGGCGTGCTCTCTGGGGCGGCGCTGGTCTTCCTGACGACGATGAAGGAACTCCCGGCAACGCTCATGCTCGCGCCGCTGGACTTCGAGGGAACCCTCGTCACCTACATCTGGTCGGTCCAGGAGGCCGGCTACTACGGCCAGGCCGCCCTGCCGGCGCTCGTCCTCGTCGGCATCTCCGGCCTCTCGATGCTGCTCATCCTCCACCAGGAGCGATACCATGGGACCGAATGACTCCAAATCGGCCAGCCGAGGCAGCGACGCCGGTAGCCGAGGCGGCGACGCCGGTAGCCGAGGCGGCGACGCCGGTAGCCGAGGCAGCGACGCCGGTAGCCGAGGCAGCGACGCCGGTAGCGGAGGCAGCGACGCCGGCAGCCGCGGCGCCGACGGCGGTAGCGGAACCGCCGACGACAGTAGCGGCCCCGCCGACGGCGGTCATCGAAGCGTCGATGCCGGGGACGGGCCTCCCGACACGGGGAGGCGTGCCGGCGACGACGGTCAGGCCGCAGGCGATGCCATCCTCACGATCGAGGGCGTGACCCGTGACTACGGGGCGGAGACAGCCGTCGACCGCGTAGACCTGTCCGTCAGAGAGGGCGAGTTGCTCACCCTGCTCGGCCCCTCCGGGTGTGGCAAGACGACGACGCTCCGGCTCGTTGCCGGCCTCGAACGACCGACGCGGGGCCGTATCACGCTCGATGGCACCGACCTCGCGACGACCGACACCTTCGTCGCGCCGGAGAACCGCGACGTCGGCCTCGTCTTCCAGAACTTCGCGCTGTTCCCACATTTGAATGTCGCTGAGAACGTCGCCTTCGGCCTGCGGGATGCCGACGAGGAGACCGTCGACGCCCGCGTCGACGAACTCCTCGACCTGGTCGAACTCGGGGACCACCGCGAGAAGATCCCCGGTCAGCTCTCCGGCGGCCAGCGACAGCGGGTCGCCCTCGCACGGTCGCTCGCGCCGGAGCCCGACCTCCTCCTCCTCGACGAACCCTTTTCCAACCTCGACGTCCGCCTCCGCGTCGAGATGCGCGAGGAGGTCCGGGAGATATTGAAGGCGGCCGGCGTCACGGCCATCTCCGTCACACACGACCAGGAGGAAGCCCTGTCGATCAGCGACCGGGTCGCCATCATGAACGACGGCCGTATCGAGCAGGTCGGCAAGCCAGAAGTCGTCTTCGAGAACCCGGAGTCCCGGTTCGTCGCGAGCTTCCTCGGGCGGGCGAGCTTCCTCCCCGGCCGCGTCCGCGGCGACGTCGTGGACACGCCGCTGGGCAGGCTCCCCTCGGACCAGTTCAACGGCCCCGTCCACGCGTACGACGGGGCCAGGATCGAGGTCCTCGCTCGGCCCGACGACCTCGAGGCCCGCCCGGCGACCGATGCCGTCGCCGACGGGACCGTCGTCAACCGCCAGTACACCGGCCCCGCCTTCGTCTATCGCGTCCGGCTCCGAAGTGGCGAGGTGGTCCGGTGTCTCCACAACCACGTCGAGGCCTTCGAGCACGACCAGCCCGTCGACGTCGCCATCGTCGCCGACCACCCGCTGGCCTGGTATCCGGCGGTCTGAGATGGTTCCAGCGCCCCTCCGCCCGATCCGGCGGGGTGTCCGGGACGCGGCCACCGCGATTGGGTGGCCGAAGGCCGGGTCCGAGGCCGAACGCCACCGCCGCGTCCTCGCCCTGGGACTCGCCCTCCTTGGCGGACTGCTCGTCGTCCTCGTCTCCAGGGAGGTCTTCCCCTACCAGTCGCTCAACCACGACGAGGGCGTCTACCTGACCCAGGCGTCGATGCTCCTCGAGGGGCACCTGACCCTCGACCCGCCGGTGCCCGAGGCGTTCCGACCGTGGTTCTTCGTCGCCGATGGGTCCGGTGGCTACTACCCGAAGTACGCCCCCGTGCCGGCGGTGATCTTTGCCGTTGGCGGCGTCCTGGGGTGGTTCCGACTCGCCCTCGGGCTGGTCGCCGCCGGCACAATCGGCCTGACCTACGCGACCGTGGCCGAGGCGTTCGACCGGCGGGTCGGGGTCGCTGCTGCTGGCCTCGTACTCGCCTCGCCACTGTTCCTGGTGCAGGCCGCGACCTTCCTCCCCTACGTCCCGACGCTGTTCCTGAACCTCTGCTTTGCCTGGGCCCTCCTGCGGGCCGACCGGACGGGCAGCGACCGGCTGGCGATCCTCGCGGGCGTGGCCGTCGGCCTCGCCTTCTTCGCGCGACCCTACACGACAGTCCTGTTCGCCACGCCGTTCGTCGCACTCGTTCTCTGGCGTCTCCGCCGGCCGTCCCGGGCACGCTCCCGCCGCACGCTCCTCACCGCCGCCCCTGGCGTTCTCGGGGTTGTGGGTGCCCTCGCCTACAACGCCGTCCTCACCGGCGACCCGCTCACCTTTCCCTACGAGGCCTTCGCGCCCAGGGACGGCCTCGGGTTCGGCACGCGACGGCTCCTGTCCCACGAAGTGGACTACACGCCCGCTCTCGCCCTCCGTGCCGGCATCGGGAACGTCCTGGCACTCCTCGGCCGGTGGACAGTCGCGGCCCCGCTCGGGGGCCTCCTCGCGGCCGGCGGGGTGGTCCTGGCCGTCCGCCGGCCGGCCCCCCACCTGGACGCGCGACGCCTGGCGATCGCGGGCCTGTTCATCACCGTTCCGGTCGGTGGACTGTACTTCTGGGGGACCCTCAACGTCCTCGGCGACCTCGACCGGGCCGGCGACGGGCTGATCGGGGTGCTGGGGCCCTACTATCACCTCGACCTCCTCGTCCCCCTCGCGGCCTTCGGCGGGTTCTTCCTCGTCCGCTGTGGCGAGTGGCTCGTCCCCCGGCTCCGGGCTCTCGAGGGGCGGCACCGTCGCGTCATCGTCGCCACCGGCCTGCTGGTCGTCGCCGCAGTCGCGGCGGTTGCTACCGGGGGCGCGATCGCCGCTCCGCTGGAGGACAACGCGGCGGTCACGGACGCCTACGAGCGGGCCTACGACCCCCTCGGGACTGACGAGCGGACCTTCGAGGAGGCGGTCGTGTTCCTGCCCGGCCCCTACGGCGACTGGCTCTCCCATCCGTTCCAGGCGCTCCGGAACGAGCCGGGCTATGACGGACCCGTCGTCTACGCTCTCGAGGAGCGTCCCTTCGCGGTCGCGGATGCCTTTCCCGACCGAGGGCTCTACCGGTACAGCTACCGGGGCCACTGGGCCCCACAGAGGGGCGAGTCGGTGACGCCACAGCTTCGCCCGGTCGAGCGGGTCCGCGGCGATCGGCTCGTCCTCGACCTGGCGGCCGGCGTGCCCGTCGGCACCGAGTTCGTCTCCGTCAGGGTCGATTCGAGCGCCGGCGACGAGGCTGCGACGATCCGAGATCCTGGGGCTGCACTCTCGCTGTCAGTCGCGATCGACGAGGACCGCGCACGACTGACAGGGACCGGCCTGGAGGACTCCGTCACCGTTCCCCTCGGCGACCGCGACGACCTCGAGGTCCGGCTCCTCCTCGACTCCGGCGGGCTCGACGCGCTGACCTACCGCGTCGAGGTTCCACTGGCCACTGCCGACGGGGAGGGGACAGGTCAGATCGAGCGCCGGGCGCTGTCCCCCTACCGCGAAGTCTGCGATCGGCCGGCGTTGTGCGGTGGTGAGGCAACCTACGTTCCCGGCGCCTACCGCGAGGGCGCCCTCCTCGAGACGAGTCTCCGAGAGTCAGAGCGGTGATCGAGCGGTGATCGACCGGTGGCCGAGCGGTGATCGAGGGGTGGCCGAGCGGTGATCGACCGGAGCCCAGCGGTGATCGGCGGGTGGCCGAGCGGTGATCGACCGGAGACCCACTGCTGTCGCCATCCTCAGCGCAGTCGCGCCTCGAGGGCGACCCTGAGTATCGAT
>JAZKTI010000239.1:0-3960 GCA_036625635.1 Haloarculaceae archaeon | reverse complement strand
GGAGATGCTTGAACTGGGGCCGCAACCGCAAACGGCCTGAAAGCCCTCGCCCCGCTCGCGCGAGCTAGCTCGTTGCGCTCCTCGACCCTCGCTGCGCTCGGGTCTGTGGTGTCGCCGGCGCCGTAGGCGCCGGCTGCAAGCGGGACCTCCGGTCCCGCCCTGCTTACGTCGCTACCACGCGCCACCGGGCCTCGCCCTTTCATTCCACCAGGGATTTCAACCCCTAGATGGCCTGAGCGTCCGGTATATGCCCAGCGACCCGAGTAACCAACGCCTGGCGGACTGAAAGGGCGAACCTCGTTCGCGTTCATCTAGTCGCTGAGCGACCCCTATCCGAGTGAACGGAGTGAACGAGGATATGTCGCTCAGCGACCGCGAACGAGGTGAGGGCTTTCTGGCTGTTCGCGGTTGCAGTGAGGTCTGCGTTCGAGAGCGAGGTGAGGGCGTTCTGGCTGTTCGCGGTTGCAGTGAGGTCTCCGTTCGAGAGCAAGGTGAGAACGTTCTGGTTGTTTGCGGTCCCGGTTACAGGCACAGCAATTCCAGCGAGCGATCCTATTAGACCCGCTCAACGCAGGCTAAATCCCTTCCCGCATCAAGTGACTTCGCAGGAGGTCGGCCTCCTTGTTGCCGCTGAGGGGATCGAGAAGGACCACGTCGTCGACCTCTCCGAGAACGCCCGCCTCGACCAGTCGCCGGAGGCCAGCCAGCGCCACGCCGCCCGTAACGCTCGCCGAGAGTCCCCTGCCGGCCAGGGTCGTCGCGGCGTCGAGTGCCTCGTCATCGGTCCCAGCAGCGGCCCCGCCGTCGGTCTCCCTGATCGCGGCCAACGCGAGGTCACCGCCATCCGGATTCGGGAGTTCGAGTTCGCCACACACAGTGTCTGGCCCGTCGACTGACGTCACCGACTCCCCCGCGCCCTCCCAGGAAGAGACAACCGGCGCACAGCCCGCCGGCTGGGTGGCGAAGAGTCGCGGCACCCGATCGATGAGTCCCGGTTCGTGGAGTTCCCGGAAGCCTTTCGCCAACCCGACGACGGCCGCACCGTGTCCGACCGGTGTCACGACGGCGTCAGGCACCTCCCACCCTCGCTGAAGGGCGATTTCGTAGGCCACCGTCTTCGCGCCCTCGACCGGGAACGCGCTCGCGAAAGGGCCGGCGGGATGCCAGTCCGGGCCTCCGTCCGCGCTACTGTCCACGTTCCCGTTACTGTCCGCCCTGGCCTCTCCGTTTGCGTTACCGCCCCCGTCCGCGCTACCGCCCCCGTCCGCGCTACCGCCCCCGTCCGCGCTACCGCCCCCGGACGCGCTTCCGTCCCCGGACGCGCTTCCGTCCCTGTCTGCGTTCCGATCCCCGGCCGCCCTGGCGTCCTCGTAGGCCGTCGCGGCGTCCTCGTACCGGCCGGGCACGACGGTCATCTCGCCGCCGTGGACGTTGATCATCGCCTTGTTGAGGAAAGGGGCCCGGGAGGGGACGAACGAGTGGGAGGGCAGTCCTGCCAGGGCCGCCGCCGCGGCGACGGCCTGGGCGCCGTTCCCGGGCGATGCGAGGGCCACGTCGGTCCCGTTTGTCTCCCTCGCCGCCGTCACCGTCAGCGCCGCCCAGCGGTCCGCGAACGCCCCCGTCGGATTCCGGCCCTCGTCCTTGACAGCAAGGGTGCCCAGACCAAGGTCCTCGGCGACCCCCGGAATGCCGAGAAGCGGCGTCCCTCCGGCGGCGAGGTCGACGATGCGGTGGGCGGGGAACGGAAGCAGACGCTGGAATCGACCCATGCCGACCCGATCCGGATCGGCGAGGGTCTCTCTCGTCAGCGCCGACGGCTCGATCCGAGCCGAGAGCGGGGCCCCGCAGTCCGGACACCGGCCGACGGTGTCGGCGGGGTAGGTCTCGACGCAGGCACGACACTCCTGCCCGACGAACGCGTCGGTCGTCTTCATGGAGGCCACTCCCGGGGGCGGCGACTAAGCCCTGTCCGTTCGCCGGTCGGACCGTCGCCAACTTCCGATGGTCGGACCGTCGCCTGTTTAGGCCTCCCACCCCTGATGAGGCCCATGAGCGAGGTCGTCGTGGTCGGTGGAGGGCTCGCCGGACTCGTGGCTGCCAGAGGGCTCGCCGAAGCCGGCGATTCGGTGACGCTTCTCGAACGTCGCGACGAGATGGGCGGGCGCGTGAGGAGCGAGACCGTCGACGGGTTCACCCTCGACCGCGGGTTCCAGGTCCTCTTTACGGCCTACCCGGCGGTCCGGCGCGAGCTCGACCTCGACGCACTCGACCTCGGGGCCTTCCGGCCGGGAGCGACCGTCGCCAGGGGAGACAACAGGTCCAGCGTGGCCGACCCGCTCGGCGATCCCTGGGGACTGCCGGCGACGCTCTTCTCCGACGCCCTCACACTCTGGGACGCCTGGCGGCTCCTCGGTCTCCGGCGCGAACTCGCTCGGACGCCCGCGGACGAACTCCTGGTACCTGCCGGGACGACCACTCGCGAGTACCTCCGCGAGAACGGGTTCTCCCGGCGGTTCCTCGACAGGTTCGCCGCGCCATTCTACGGCGGGATCACGCTCGACCGCTCGCTGTCCACCTCGAGCGCCGTCTTCCGGTACACCTTCAAGATGCTGGCGTCGGGCCGGATCGCAATCCCCGCCGACGGGATGGGAGCGATTCCGGCCCAGCTGGCACGTGGGGCTCGGGACGCCGGCGCGACGATCGACCCCGGGACGACGGTCCAGGCGGTCGATCCGGTCGACGGGGGTGACGACGGGGTCGCCGTCGAGACCGGCAACGAGACGCTCGTGGCCGACGCCGCCATCGTCGCGACGGACCCGGCGTCGGCCCGCGAGTTGACCGGGCTTGCGGAGGTTCCGACGGACAGCCTCGGATGTCTCACACAGCACTTCGCACTCCCCAGGACCCAGGATCTCCACGTCAGACACCCGCTCGTCCTGAACGCCGACGAGCACGGCCCCAACCAGGTCGCCATCGTCAGCGACGCGTCGCCATCCCTGGCCCCCGAAGGCCAGCAGCTCATCAGTGCGACCTACCTCGGGCAGCCATCGGCCGACGAGGACGCACTCGCCGATCGCGTTCGCGAGCACCTCGCGGGGTGGTTCCCGGAGAACCGGTTCGAGGCCCTCGATCTCCTCCGAACCCACCGCATCGAGCATGCCCAGCACCCCCAGCCGCCGGGCTTTCTGGACGCGCGACCGGCCGTCGACGCGCCCGACGGGCCGGTCTACCTCGCCGGCGACTACACGCGGTGGGCATCGATACAGGGGGCTCTCGAGAGTGGCCGGCGGGCCGTCGGTGCAATCGAGTCGGCCTAATTGGCGTGACTACCCGGCGGCCCGTGGCTCTCCTCGCTCGTCTCCTCGTGGTCCTCGTCGCTGAGGACGCGCGGGATGAAGTACACGGCCGCCCCGAGCAGCAAGAACAGGATCAGCAGGGCGAACCCGACGAAGTAGAGTGCGATGTCGACCATGCCTGACGTTCCTGCGAGCACGCATATGAATGTAGTGGCATCGGCTCGCAACAGGTCCTTGCAGAGTGATGCGGCAACTGCCTTCGCGGAGGGAATCGGCGCAGCCCGGCAATCTCTTCCTTTCCACCGCGAGCCAAGCGGGGTTTCTCCGGTCGGCCCCGACCCTTCTCCGGTCGGCCCAGACCCTTCTCCGGTCGGCCCAGACCCTTCTCCGGTCGGCCCCGACACTTCTCCGTTCCGTCCCCGACCCTTTTCCGGTCGGCCCCGACGCATCCGAGTGGTCAGATGCGCACCTCTCGCCAGATCGGTCAGCTGCCCCATCCTCTCATGCTCCGTGATCCCCGGCCTTGTTTGATGCTAGTATTCGGGAGGGAGAGGGACTGAATCGGGGTCCAATCAGAACGCCCTCGGCCGGCCTTGTTTAGACGCCCGAGAGAGGACCTCTCAAACCAGATTTCATGCTCCGAAAGCCCTCACCTCGGTCGAGG
>JAZKTI010000238.1:0-3968 GCA_036625635.1 Haloarculaceae archaeon | reverse complement strand
GCTCCGCGGTCCAGTGCGTTGGTATGCGCCACGCCCTGGGACCCCTCCTCTCGATCGACGTAACCGACCGGACGAGCGCCACACACGACGTCGACGACGTTCTCTCGTCGTTCATCGGCGGGCGGGGCGTCGCGACCCGACTGGCCTACGAACGCGTTCCGTTCGACGCCGACCCACTCGGCGCCGACAACCGCCTGTACCTCTCGACGGGCCCGATGCAGTACGCCACGACCTCGTTCACGGGCCGGATGAACGCCACGGCCGTCTCGCCCCTGACCGGCGGGCTCGCCTCCTCGAACGCCGGAGGGTTCATGTCGCGAAACTTCACCGCCACCGGCCACAGCGTCGTCGAGATCCAGGGTGCCAGCGACGAGTTGCTCGCGGTCCACGTCACCGACGAGGGCGTCGAGGTCGAGGCGGTCCCGGAGCTGGAAGGGGCGACCGTGCCCGACGTGACGGCTCACGTGGAGTCCGAGCGCGACCTCGGCCCCGAGCACATTGCCTGCATCGGTCCCGCGGGCGAGCGCGAGGTCCGCTTTGCCTCCCTCATGACCTCGGAATCGCGAGCCTTCGGTCGCGGCGGCCTGGGTGCGGTCCTGGGGGCGAAGAACGTCAAGGCGATCACCGTCGACGGTGACGCCGATGCGCCGGAGGTATCGTTCCCGGACGTCGCCTCGGACATCCACCGCGAGGCGGCCACCTCGGACAGCATCATGAAGAGTCAGGGGACGACCAGCGTCACTACCCTGGCCAACACGGTCGAGGGCATGCCCTCATACTACTGGTCGGAACGCCAGTTCGACGGCATCGATGGGATCGACGGGGACGTGGTCGAGGCCAAAAAGTACGAGCGCGGGACCTGTTCGCAGTGCGCCTTCGCCTGTAAGCTCCCGACGCGGGACGAGGCGACCGGGCTGGAGACCGAGGGCCCGGAGTTCGAGACCGTTTTTGCCTTCGGGTCGAACTCGGGGATCGACGACATCGTCGACGTAATGCAGTCGAACGAACTGTGTGACGTCTACGGCCTCGACACCATCTCGTGTGGCAACACCATCGCGGCGTACCTCGCGGCCGAAGACGAGTTCGGAAACGCGGACCTGATCCACGACCTCGTCGAGAAGATCGCCCGCCGAGAGGGGGTCGGCGACACGCTCGCGGAGGGCATCGCCCGTTGCCACGACGACCTCGGCGTGACCGACTACACCGTCAAGAACCTCGACTTCGCCGCCCACGAGGGCCGGACCCTGCACGGCCAGGGCCTGGCCTACGCGGTGGCCAACCGCGGTGGCGACCACATGTATTCGACCTTCTACGCCTGGGAGTACCCGCTCGTCGACAGCGAGGAAGCCTTCCCGAAGTCGGGCCTGGAGGACAAGGCCCCCGCGGTCGCGAAGCAGGAGAACGCCCGCGCTCTAGAGGATTGCGGCATCGTCTGTCGGTTCTCCCGGAACACGATGACGCCGGAGCGGTTCGAGAACCTGTTCGACGCCGACCACGAGGACCTCCTGGAGGTCGGGGCGCGCGTCGTCGAACTCGAGCGGGCATTCAACAACCGCCGCGGCTTCACCACGGCCGACGACGACCTGCCCTACCGGGAGTACATCGAGGGCGACCTCGACGCGGCGATCCAGGAGTACTACGACGTGCGGGGCTGGACCGAGGACGGCGTCGTTCCGAACCTGGGCGAACCGGTCGGGGACGCGGCCCCGACGGCCGACTGAGCGGTGGGGGCTCCGAAGGTCGGTGCCCGATACCGGGACAACAGCCGAGTAGGATTCGACGCGACGCTTATGCCGCCCCGGTACCTCGAGCCGACAATGTCGGAGAGTGCGGGTTCCGTCCGGGAAACCTACGTCGCCGCCATCCAGCACGACCTCGTGGACCTCTCCGGCGAGGAGCTCCTCGCGGGCGTCGTCCGGAAGCCGATGCCCTGGATCCACGGGGCCATCGACGCGAACTATCCCGACCTCGGCCCGCCGGTCGACCTGCTCGAGGAGACGAAGGAGCGGGAGGAGGACTTCAAGCGCCAGGGGATCTGCGACGCGGAGGCGCTGAACGCTGCCTGGGAGGATACCGACTTCGCCGCCCGGTACCGGTCGTACCTTCGGGACTCGGCGGCCGCCGACGAGGCCCTGGATGCCCTCGACGGCCGCCTCGATGCGGGCCAGGACGTGGTCCTCGTCTGTTACGAGAGCGACGAGAAGCGGTGTCATCGCCACCTCCTGGTCGAGGAACTCCGGGACCGGCGCTGATCCGCCGTCACCACCGTTTCTGGGGGGCGGGGAGTTGGAACGGTATCGACGATGCTCCACAGCCGGCGCACTTGGGCTGGACCGGCTCGTGGTGCCAAACACGTTAAGCGCCTGCGGGCGTAAGCTCACGACGATGAAACTCGAGACGATGGAACCGAACCCCGTCTGGACCGCCGAGGCCCACGCCGACGCCGTAGAAGTTCTGGAGGCCCACGCCGAGGAACTCGTCTTCAAGGTCTGGGGCGGTGACTGGTGCAAGGACTGCCGGTCGCTCCTCCCGGACTTCGGTGCCGCCCTGGACGCCGCCGAGGTACCCGAGGAACGCGTCGAACACCACCCGGTCGACCGGGATAAAGAGGGGTCGGGGGTCGACGAGTACGGCGTCGAATACATCCCCACCGTCGTGGTCGAGCGGGATGGCGAGGAGATCGCCCGGTTCGTCGAGGAGGAACCGGTCCCGATCGCCGTCTACCTGGCCCAGCAGATCGCGGCGTCCGTCGAGGCCGACCACGCCGTCTGACCGCCCGTCTTTCCTCGGCTTCAACTGGTCGATCCCTTCTTCAGATTCTCGCTGCCGATCCGCCGCTCGGCCTCCGCTCGTCGAACCGTCGTTCGGCTCCGCCTGTCGAGTTGCCCTTCGGCTTCTACCTCTCTCTCGAACCGCCGTTCCGCTTCCACCCGTCGAGCTGACCTTCGGCCTCACTCCGTCAACGGCTGATCGGCCTCGCCACGTCCACCTGTCTCTCCCCCTCACTCCGCCGCGAGGTTCGAGTCCGCCCAGTCCAGCGCTTCCTCGAGGTCTCCCAGCGGTGGCGAGCAGGCGAACGAGCGGCAGGCGTAGACCGTGGGCTCGCCGTCACGAACCGATCGATCGGCCCAGATCGGCGGCGCCTCCTCCATATCGAGGCGATCGAGCCACTCCTCGATGCCAGCCTCCGTCGGCGGTCGCGGAGCGAGCAGGCGCGCCGGCAGGTACCGATCGCCGATCGTGTCGAGCCAGTCGGCCGGTGGCTCCGCGGCGGCGATCGTGAGTTCGAGCGAGCCGTGGCGGATCTCGTCGGCGGCGAGTGTCAGGGAGGCGTGCTGGAGCGGGTCCGCCGCGAGCCTGTCGCCGTGGGTCCTGACGACTGCCTCGGCAATCTCGCCGAAGTCGTCCCTGGGCGTAAAGTGCTGGAGGGATGCGAGCAGTTCGGCCGCCACGCCCGCGCTGGACGGCGTCGAGGAGTCGTCGAGTTCCTGCGGGCGGGCGATGAGGTCCTCGCCGCTGGCCGGGGTGAAGTACAGCGTCTCCTCCTCGGCGTCCCAGAACTCCGCCTCGACGGCACGGGCCAGGTCGAGCGCGAAGGCCAGGTGGTCGACGTCGCCGGTCGCCTGGTAGGTGTCCAGGGCCCCGCGTCCGAGGAATGCGTAGTCCTCGAGGTATCCCGGGATCCCGACGTCGCCGTCCTTGTACCGGCGATCGAGGCGACCTGCGTGCTCGTCCCAGAGGTGCTCGCGGAGAAAGGTGAGCGCGGCCGTGGCCCGGTCGGCGTACTCGCCGTCGAGGACGATTCCGGCTTCGGCGAAGGCCGAGACCATCAGGCCGTTCCAGCCCGCGAGGACCTTCTCGTCTCTGGGGGGCCGGGGCCGGCCGGCCCGAGCCGTACGGACGGCGTCCCCCGCGGCGGCGAGGAGTGATTCGGTCTCCGCGACGTCGAGGCCGTGATCGTCGGCGAC
>JAZKTI010000237.1:0-3977 GCA_036625635.1 Haloarculaceae archaeon | reverse complement strand
GGCAACAGCAACTCCGGCAACGGCAACTCCGGCGACGGCACCTCCGACGACGGACCCACGATCCCCGGCGACGACGAGCTCGACGAACTGACCTACAACGAGCTCCAGGACGTCGCCGAGCCGTTCGACGTCGACCGCTCACAGAAGAAAGACGAACTGCTCGAGGCGATCAAGGCGATCCGGGAGGAGGAGGGTCTCGCCGCCGACGGCGGGAGCGCACTGTCGCTCAGCGACTACGAGGGGCAGGACAAGACCGGTGAGCGGACCGGTCTGGCGGCACTCAAGGAGCAGGACGACATCTCCATCGTGTGCGTCCCCGACGAGAACGACATCCGGGGGCTGACCGAGGCGGTCGTCACACACTGCGAAAACAAGGGCGAGCGCTTCGCCATCCTCCAGGCCCCCCAGAATCCGGGGCGGGTGTCCAACATGGAGACGCCGGTCGACTCGACCTACGCGGCGTACTACTACCCCTGGATCGAAGTGAAAGATCCCCTGACGAACCAGGACAAACTCGTCCCGCCCGGGGGCCACATCGCCGGGATGTACGCCCGGAACGACGCCGAAACCGGCGTCCACGGCTCGCCGGCGAACATGGTCGTCCGCGGCGCGCTGGACCTCCAGGTCGATATCACGAAGGGCGAGCAGGACGTGCTCAATCCGAAGGGTGTCAACTGTATCCGGAGCTTCCAGGGCCGCGGTATCAGGCTCTGGGGCGCTCGAACCTGTTCCAGTGACCCCGAGTGGAAGTACGTCAACGTCAGGCGGCTGTTCCTCTTCATCGAACAGTCCATCGACGAGGGGACCCAGTGGGCGGTCTTCGAGCCGAACGACCGCGACCTCTGGGCGCGGGTCAGGCAGTCGGTATCGAACTTCCTGACGACCGCGTGGCGCGACGGCGCGCTCATGGGCACCAGCCCGGACGAGGCCTTCTACGTCCAGTGCGGAGAGTCCACGATGACGCAGGACGACATCGACAACGGCCGGCTGATATGCGAGATCGGGATCGCCCCGGTCAAGCCCGCCGAGTTCGTCATCTTCCGCATCCAGCAGTGGACGGAGGAGGCTGGTCCCTGACCGGGGATCGAACCACCGCTCACTAACACAACAACCACACCACACACATCCAATCCATGGCAGACAGACACGGACCACTCAGGACGGGACGATTCAAGGTCGAACTGGACGACGTCGAAGTAAGCGGCTTCAAGCGGATCGACATCCCCGGCCAGTCGACAAAACTCGTCGAGTATCGCGAAGGAAAGGACGCCGATCATCACCGCAAGCTCTGGGGGCAAACCGAGTACGAGGACCTCACGATGGAGCGGGGCGCCAAGCAGGGCGACACGAAGCTCTTCGACTGGCGCAAGAAAGTACGCCAGGGCAAAATGGAGGAAGCCCGGAAGAACATCGCCATCGTTCTCCAGGACGAGGTCGGGGAATCCCAGGTCCGCTGGGAGTTCACCAAGGCCTGGCCGAAGCGGTACGACCCCCCAACACTCGACACCTCCGCGCAGGGTGGCCAGGGGACCGTCGCGACGGAGACGGTCGTCGTGGTCTTCGACGAGTTCGAGCGGGTCCAGTAGAATGGCCGGCTCCCAGCTCCAGACGGAGTTCGAGTTCACCCTGCCACAGGGGTATACCGACGGCGAGGGCAACCTCCACCGCGAGGGCCGGATGCGGCTGGCCACGGCGGCAGACGAGATCGAGCCCCTGCAGGACCCACGGGTCCAGTCGAATTCGTCGTACCTGACGGTCATCCTGCTTGCCAGGGTCGTGACGGAACTGGGCGACCTCGACAGCGTCAACCGGGACGTCATCGAGAACCTCTACGTCGCCGATCTGGAGCACCTCCAGGCCATGTACGAGCGCATCAACAACCAGGGCTCGAACTCGGTCGAGACCGCCTGCCCCGACTGCGGGACTGTCTTCGAGGTGTCGGCGTACTCGGGAGCGGTCGTCGAATCGGCGGGGGCTGAGCCCCAGCCGGAGGAGGTGCAGCCGGGCGGGTCCGAACCGGTCTCGCCCCCCACCGACGAGAGCTCAGCCGCGCCGGGAGAGGTCTCGCCCGGGCCCGGTGGGGCCCCAGCCGACAGCGAGGGCCACGGTGATTCGGGAAACTAGCCGGCGGGATCGCGGTCTATCCCACGGAGCGGCTCTGGGAGGAGGTCGCCTTCGTGGCGTATCACTTCAACTGGAGTCACGACGAGGTTCTCGCCATGCCCCACTGGGAGCGCCAGCGCTGGTGCGAGGAGATCAGCGCGATCAACGAGCGGATGAACGAGGGAGCGGGATCACCGGGACCCGCCGGCGGTCTGCCGGGCACCGGTGGTGGGCCCCCCGGCGACAGCGGCGCCGCGCCGACGCTCGAACAGGAGGTCCCCGAGGAGTTCTTCGAGGAAGACACGGAAACCGACCTCTTCGAGGACGAGGGGCCGTGAGCGCCACCGAGCGCGCCCTGCGGTCTGTGCCCGAGGTCGATGGTCCCGGAGGACCTGGCCGGCACTCCCAGGCGGACCACGGCCGCCCTGCAGGGGGGCGCTGAGCCGTGCCCGTCGTGCCGACGGAGGACGAGAGCAAGCAGACCGGGGGCCCAGACGAGAACCCCTACCGCCAACTCAACTACACCGTGGAGGTCGAGAACCTCCAGGTCGCGGGGTTCCAGCGGGTCTCGGGGCTCACCGCCCGGATGGAGACTGTCGAGTACCGCGAAGGGGGCTCCAACGGCCACGTGCACCAGCTCCCGGGCCAGTTCACCCACCAGAACCTCGTCCTCGAGCGGGGCTTGACGAATCGGACGGTGCTCTGGGACTGGATCCAGGACGTCCGAGCGCCTTCGACGGCGAACGACGGGATTCGCCGGAACGTCAGCGTGAAACTCCAGTCGGGGTACAAGGATGATCAGCAGTGGGGCTGGCAGTTCCAGAACGCATACCCCGTCCAGTGGGACGGCCCGGAACTGGCGAGCGACGGTGGGAGTTCCATCGTCGCCGTCCAGTCCCTGGAGTTCGCCCACGACGGCTTCATCAAACTGTCCGGGACCCCGTAGCAGGGCGGGACGCTATGGACGACCGGACAGTCGACGACGACACGGAGCAGGCCTCGAGAGCCGAGACGGACTCGTTCTCACCAGCACCAACCCCCTCCGCTCACGGCTATCCGCGCGCCCGCGCCGAATGCTACCACCGACGAACCGTCGCCGACCGCCGGCTGGACGTCGACTTCTACGCCGAGGCAGCGATCGAAACCGAGGGCCCGGTTCTCGAAATGGCCTGCGGGACGGGTCGGATCTATCTCCCCCTACTCGACCTCGGCATCGAGGCCGATGGCTTCGATCGATCGGCGGCCGCTCTCGGCGTGCTCAGGGACGTAGCAGCCGACGTCGGGCTCTCACCGACCGTCTGGCAGGCGGACATGACCGCCTTCGCCGTGGACCGGACCTACGACCTGGTCGTCTGCCCGTTCAACGGCTTCCAGCACCTCCTGACGGTCGAGGACCAGCTTGCGGCCCTGTCGAACGCCTACGAGGTGCTCTCCCCGGGGGGTCGCCTTCGACTGGACGTGTTCGTCCCGCGGTTCGAGTACGTCTGTGACACCCACGGCGAGTGGCAGACCGAGGCCGTCGCCTACCGCGGGGCGTCCTGCGAGTTGCGGACGCTGACGCGAGTGGTGGACGAGGTGGAGCAGATCCTCTCCGTCCGGAACCAGCTGGTCGACCCGGAAGGCGAACTGGTCTTCGACGAGCGCCACCGGATGAAGATGCTCCCCAAACGCGAAGTCGAGCTCCTCGCTCGCCAGTCCCCCTTCGAGTCCTGGACGGTCACGCGGAACTTCAGCGAGGAGCCACTCACCGACGGTGATACCGTCCAGGTCTGGACATTCGAGAAGGCGAGACGATCCTGACCGGCGTCTGGTCCCACCGGCATCTGCTCTCACCGGCATCTGCTCTCACCGGCATCTGCTCTCACCGGCGTCTG
>JAZKTI010000236.1:0-4040 GCA_036625635.1 Haloarculaceae archaeon | reverse complement strand
GCAACTGAAGCGAGAACTCATGCGAGCGGGCCGAGGGCTTTCTGGCTGTATGCGGCGGCAACTGAAGCAACAACTCATGCGAGCGGGCCGAGGGTCTTCTGGATCGATTCCGATGCAGTCCCGCTTTCTCCCGAATACGGGCGTCTAAACAAGGCCACGAGCGTGCGGAAGGATCCCGCCGAATCGCCCCCTCAGAGAAGCCGGTAGGTACCGCGGTTCATTGCTGCCTCGCCGGCACGGACGAACTTCGCCAGTGCCCTCTCGACGTATTCTCGGTCGACTCCCCGGTCGGTGGCGTAGGCCACGACCTGCGCCTCGGTCGGTTCATCGAGTTCGCGGAGCGCGGTCCGGACGATTTCCTCGCGACTCGTACTCTTCCCGCCGTCGTCCGCAATGGAGCCGGCCGCCTCGATCGCCGTTGGGTCGAGCCCCGACTCACGGAGGTAGGTTTCGTCGTCGGGGCCGGCGTCGTCGAGCCTGGCCTCCATCTCCGTGAAGGACTCCAGCGTGGCGAAGGCTTCGTCGTGGCCCTGTCGCGTTGCGAGCATCGACGCCCTAACCTCTCGTGCGTGGTCTGCGTCGTCGGTCTCGACGAAGGTCCGACGGCGGGCGTGTTTTCGGCGCCTCCCACACCGTGGGCACTCGCTTCGCTCTGGGGACCCCTCGACGACCCACAGGGCCTGACAGTCGGAACACCCCACGACGGCGTACATCCTGGGTCACACTCCGGCGCGGTCGGATTTGAAACCTCGCCCCGACGGCTAGTCCGTCACCGTCACCCTCGCCGAAATGAGGGAGGCCCGAAGGGTGATTGAGAGAGTGGGTATCGGCAAGCGGGGGGAACGGGAGTGGGGAGGGGAGGGGAGGGGAAGTGTGACCCGGGTTCGCTGTCAGATGAGGTGGCTCGCGTCAGCGAGGGGCGTCGTGGGTCAGCCAGGGGTGTCGCTATCCCGGTTCAGGCGTCGAGGGCCGCGGCCGCCTGCTCCTGGACGTCGGCGACCTGCGACTGTACCTCGTCGGCCTGGGCCTCCATCTCGTCGAGCTGGCCCTGGAGTTCCTCGGCCTGCTCGGCGAGGTCCTCGACGGCCTCGACGGAGAGGCTCTCGATTTCCTCGTGAGCCTCGACCAGGAACTCGATCTGCTCGTCGAGGGCGTCGATTGACTCCTCGCCGAAGGCCTCGTAGTTCTCGACGCTCGTCTCGACTTCCTCGCGGAGGGCCTCGAAGGCCTCGGCGTGGTTCTCGGCGAGGAGGTCGAACTGTTCGTCGAGTGCGGACCGGACATCCTCGAAGAGGTCGTCGGCGCCGGGCGCCGTTCCTTCGAGGGCATCGAGCGTGCGGTGGATACTGTCCCGGGTTTGCTCGACGGCCTTCGCCTGGAACTCCTGGCTGACCTCGACGCCGTCGACGACTGCGTCGCCGAAGCGACGCTGGGCCGCGACGGTCTGGCCGAGGGCCTCCTGGCTCTGTTCGATCGATCGGCGCTGTAGGTCGAATGCGGTGGTGACGGGAGTCGTGTAGTCTACCATCGTACTAATGCATACCGTGCGGGCCTACAAGAGTCTTCCCATCTACAACCATTCAATACCAATCAATACCACAGACACCCGCTGATTGATCCGGTTCGAACCCGCCATCGCCCCTGTCGACATTCCTTTGGCCCCGGCCAGCCAAGTCTCGGCAGATGTCTCGCGGGACCACGTTGCGTCGTGTCGGTCTCCTGGTCCTCGCCGCGAACCTCGTTCTCGTCCTGGCGAAGGGGGTGGTCTACCTCGAGACCGGTAGTCTCGCTGTGGGATCGGAGGCCGTCAACAGTCTCGCGGATAGCGTCTACAGTCTCGTCATCGTGGCGGGGCTCTACCTGACCACCCGGCCACCGGACTTCGAACACCCCCACGGCCACGAGCGCATCGAACCGTTCGTTTCCTTGTTCGTCGCACTCGGCATCTTTGCCGCCGGGACGGTCGTTCTCGTGCAGGCGGTTACGTCACTCCGCTCGGGCCAGCCGGAGGTCGCTCGTGGCCCCGCGGCCGTAATCGTCCTCGCCGGCGCGGCGGCCGTCAAGTACCTCCTCTACCGGTACTGCCTGCGGATCGGTCGGGCACAACACTCCCCGGCCCTGGTGGCGACGGCTGTGGACAACCGTAACGACATCCTCACCGCGGGAGCTGCACTGGCCGGCGTGGTGGGTGCCAGTCTTGGGTTCCCGATCCTGGACCCGCTCGCTGCCGCCGTCGTCTCCGTGGGCATCCTCTATACTGGCGTGGAGGTTGTGCGGGACAACGTCGACTACCTGGTGGGGGCGGCGCCGCCCGAGGACCTCAGAGCGGAGATCATCCAGCGGGCGCTGGAACACCCCGACGTGCGGGGTGCCCACGACGTCATCGCCCACTACGTGGGGCCGCAGATCGACGTCAGCCTCCACGTCGAGGTCGAGGGCGACCGTACCCTCATCGAGGCCCACGAAATCGAAACCGACGTCATGGAGTCGATCCAGGAACTCCCGCAGGTGGACGACGCCTTCGTCCACGTCGACCCCAGAGAACTCGACGAGTGGAAGTCCGACGACGAGGTCGACCGGCTCGCAGACGCCGATGACCGGTAGGCAGTCGACAGACGCGGACCCATCAGACGGGACCCATCACGGGGGACACTTCAAACGGGGACCCATCAGACCGGTTCGCCCAGCGCGTACACCGTGTTGTGCCCGGTGATCTCGGTGTCGACGAGGTCTCCGACCTCGAATCCGAGGGTCTCGGCGCCCGGAATCGCCACCTGGCGGTAGGCCGTGTCGTACCCGACCAGGCTATCGTCGGTCCCGTCCTCGACGAGGAGCACCTCGCTCCGCTGCCCAATCATGCCCTCATGGGCATCGCCGACGATCCCCATCTTCACGTCGGTCATCTCCGAGGAGCGCTCCTTCTTGAGCGTGCCGCCCAGACCGTCCATATCGGCGGCGTCGGTGCCGGGCCGCTTGGAGAACCTGGTGACGTTGATCTTCGCGGGCTGGGTCTCCCGCATGAGTTCGAGGCTCTGTTGGTGGTCGCTGTCCGTCTCCGTCGGGAACCCGACGATGAAGTCCGTCGAGAGCGTCCAGTACTCGAGGCTGTCGTCGAAGGTGTCGACAACCTCCCGGTATTCGGCTACGCTGTGTTGGCGGCGCATCTCACCCAGGACGTCATCGGAGCCCGACTGGACGGGAATGTGGAGGAAGTTGTAGAGCTTCTCCTGCTCGCTGAAGACTGCGGCGAGTTCCTCGCGGATGCCGTGGACGCCCTTTGGATTCGCCATCCCGACCCGAACCCGAAAGTTGCCGTCGATTTCCTCGCAGATCCGCTCGAGAAGACCGTGGAGCTTCCGCTCACCTCGGTCCCAGCCGTAGACGCCGGTATCCTGGCCGGTGATCCGGAGTTCTCGTGCGCCGGCGTGAACGAGCGCCCGGGCCTTTGCGACGTTCGCGTCGACGCTCGGGGAGTCGATCTTCCCGGTCGCCCGCTTCGTGATACAGTACGAGCAGTCGCTCGTACATCCGCGAGCGATGGGCAGGATGCCGACGACCCCGTCGAGGACCGGCTCGGTGTCCGGGGCGGGGGTCGGGCACTCGCCGTTTCGGACGTGCCCGGGCACGTCGTCCCAGTGGAGAACCTCGGCGTCGAGGCCTGCCTCCGCGAACGCCTCCCCCTGCGCGAGGGCCATGCAACCGGTGACTACGAGGTCCCCTGGCGTTTCCTCGTCGAGTTCCGCCGCGCGGGCGAGCATGTTCCGCTCGGTCTTCTCGAGGACGGTACAGGTGTTGAGGATGGCCACGTCGGCTGCCGACGGACCCTCGGCCGGTCGGTGGCCACCGTCGCGGAGCGCCCGCTCGATGGCCTGGGTCTCCCCGCGGTTTGCCGTACAGCCGTAGGTTTCGATGTGGTATCGGGCCATCCGCCGTTCGTCCGAATACTGGGTATCGGCGGGGAAAAGCACGACGGATGGGGCCCGTTGAGACGGGGCCATGGAGACGGGGCCGTGGAGACGGGGCCGTGGAGACGGGGCCAT
>JAZKTI010000235.1:0-4064 GCA_036625635.1 Haloarculaceae archaeon | reverse complement strand
CTGGAGAGGCCAGCTCAGCACCTGCACTCGTCGACCGGGTTTCTGCCCTCCCCAGTGACACCCCCCCGTCACTCGGCCAGGAGGCCGCCGCCCAGACCGGGGAGTGTCAGGGCGATGATCCGGACATCCGGGTAAAGAACGTCTCGACGGGCCCGAGCTATCCCGATCAGGGTGAGACTGGTTCGACGTCGATCACCCCTGAGAACCTGGGGCAGGCATCGGGTACCCACGAGGAGGGCCTGTACCCCGACCGGGACGTCCGGACCCGCCGGACAGTGACCGTGCCGGCCGGCGGACTTGCAAGGCCGGCCTTCGAGTCCACCTTCGAGGAACCCGGTAACCATACGGTCGGGATCCGGTGGAGCGACGACTACCCGACGGTCGCCGACATCGCCGTCGGCACCGGAGCGGGGGCTGACACGACGCCGACCCCCTCCTCGGCCCTCCCCACCGAGCCCTCGACCCTGGATTTCGGTGAGACCGCGGTCGCGGACGCCACCGCCGAGACAGTGACCGTGACCAACGAGGGCAACGACCCGCTCCGGGGCGGCAGGGCGGTCGTCGACCGGCGGGAGGCGACGATCCCCGAGGGCGGCAAGCGCGCGATGAACTTCGAGCGGTCCTTCGACCAGCCCGGCACCTACGAGATCCAGGTCACCGACGTCTTCGTCGGGACCGTCCACATCGCGGCCACCGGTGACGGGGGACGCGTCGACGTGGGGACCGACGACGGCCGAACCACCACCGAGGCGGGGGATCAGGGTGACGACGGGGGCGTCCCACTCGCACCCATCCTGCTGATCGGGGGCGCCATTGCGCTCCTCGTCGCGTACATGCGCTACTCCGGGCGGCCACCGGGCACGGGTCCGAGGGAGCCCCCCGAATACTCCCAGGAGCGAACGCCGGCGGGAGCGGAGGTGGATCGACAACCGGCCAGGAACGCGGAGCGAGCCGACGTCGGGGACGAGAGCGGCGTCCAGGAGGCCGTCCAGCGACAGAGAGAATGAACGACGCCGACGGGGCGACCTGGGCGCTGGCTCGAGCGCGGCGTTGGCGGACGCGGTGACCGGCCGCAGTCGCTCTCGAGCGTGGGCAGCTCCGATGGCCCGTACTGACAGCCTCACCCGAACAACCGTTCGCGGAGTGACCGGGTGCGCTTCTTTTCGGCCATGACGACCGAGCAGTCGACTTCCTCGACGACGTCCAGCACGAGCGAGCCGCCGACCAACCGCGAGAGGAGCCCTCGCTCGGTTGCACCCACGATCAGCAACGAGCAGTCCCGACTTGCTGCCTCGATCGCCGTCTCGATGTCGCCGGTCTCGATCCGAAACTCGGCGTCGGCGAGGTCGTGACCGGCGGCCCAGTCCTCGATGAACTCGCGGGCCGAGTCCTCCTCGCCATCCTCGGCGACGTGCAGCAGGGTCACCTCGCTGTCGAACTCGGCCTGGAGCAACCGGGCAACCTCCGCCGAGAGGTCCGAGTCGGGCCCGCCGGCCGTGGGGACGAGCAGGTGGGACGGGTCGAACCCGCGGTCCCGCATCACGAGGAAGTCACAGGGGACGGTGCTCGTGACCTCGTCCAGCGCGCTCTCGACCCGGCCCGGCGAGCCGTGGGAGTCCGGCCCCCACCCCATCACGACGGTGTCGGCATCGTACTCCCGGGCGGCATCGAATATCTCCTCGAAGCTGCGGTGGGAAACGATGGTATGGGTCTCGACGGGCACGCCGAAGGTTTCGGCGTCGGCCTTGGCGTCGGTCAGCAGTTGCTCGCTGGTCTGGTCGAGGTCCTCTGCGTGCTCGGCGGCGCTCGCGAGGGCGGTCTGGTCGGGCACCGTGACGATGTGGGTGGCGACGACGGTCCCGGCGTTCTGTTTCGCGATTGCGCTCGCGAGCGTGATGAGGTCGTGCTCGTGTTCGGGGTTCGCCAGCGGGACCATCACCCGATAGGACCCACCGTCGGGCTGGACGCTGCTGGCGGCCGACACCGCCGGCTCGGGCATCGCCTCCGCCCTGGAGAGGACGTACTGGCCGAGAACGCCCTGTTTCTCGGTCCGGGTCCGGGCGTAGACGAAGTACCAGACGACGCCGGCGCCGACGAACCCGGCCGCGAGACCGATCTCGACGGGGTCCATGAATGCGATGAGACCGAAGGAGAGGACCGCACCCAGGATGGGAGTGACCGGATAGAGGGGGACGGTAAAATCGGGATCGTACTCGGATCGATCCGCGATTCGCATCACGATGAGGGCGAGGTTCAGGAGCCCGTACACGATCAGGTGCAGGACGCTGCCGGCCTTCGCGAGGGTCTTGACGTTACCGACGGCGATGAAGAGGATGATGAGCGAGCCCGTGACCGCGATGGAGCGGTAGGGCGTCGCAAAGCGGGGATGGATCTCGTTGAGCCAGGCCGTCACGAGTTTGTCCCGACCCATCGCGAAGTTGATCCGCGAGGAGGCAAGAATCGAGGCGTTCGCCGACGAGGCCGTCGCCAGGAGACCGGCAAAGAGAATCAAGCCCCACCCGACTCCGGCGAGGCCGAGCACGTTCCCGAAGGCGACCTCCGCGACGTCGATGACCGGCGTGTCGGTCACCGCGGGCGTGAGTTCCCGCCAGTTGACGACGCCCATCAGCACGATCATGATGATCGCGTACATGATCGTCACGATGAGGACCGACCCGACCAGCGCGAGGGGGAGGTTCCGCCCGGGATTCTTGATTTCCTCGGCAACGGTGGTGATCTTCGCGAATCCCAGGAACGAGACGAAGACGAGGGCCGTCCCCGGCAGGAGCTGCCCGTACCCCTTCGGCGCGAAGTCACCGAGCGTCGAGAAGTCGAGCGTGAGCGCGCCCACGACGGTGAAGGCGGTCAGTATTGCCACGAGCGTGATGACGATCATGTTCTGGAGGCGACCCGTCTCCTTCGCGCCGACGTAGTTCACCCCGACGAAGGTCCCGCCGGCGAAGAGTGCAGCGACCTGGGTTTGGCCCATGGAGACGGGGCCAAGGCCGACGGCCGGCACGCCGACGAGTTCGACGAGGAAGCTCCCGAATCCCAGCATGTAGAAGGCTGAGGCAAAGGCCAGCCCGATCCAGTTGCCCGCACCGGCGATCGACCCGAACAGCGGGCCAAGGGCGTGGTTGACGTAGTAGTAGCCGCCGCCTGCTTTGGGCATGGCGGTGCCGAGTTCGCTCGCCGATAGCGCGGTGAACAGGGAGATGATTCCCCCGGCGACGAATGATGCGGCGACGAGGGGACCCGCGACCTCGGCTGCCTGCCCCGGGAGCACGAAAATGCCCGCCCCGATCATGGTCCCGACCCCGATCGTCAGTGCGGCCAGGGGCCCGAGGTCCTTCGCCAGTTCCTCGTCGCTCATGGCGGCGTGTCGTATTCGGCGGTCGATTCGCCGTCCGAATCGTCCGACTCGCCAGTGGCCACTTCTAAGTCGGGGAGGACTACGACGGGCCGGTCCGTCTCGGTCACGAGGTTGAGGGTCACGTCGCCGGTCAGGAGCCGGAGCCACCGACTCCCGCCCCGGGGGGTGAAGACGATCGCAGTCGCGCCGTGCTCGGCAGCGGCTGCGAAGATGGCGTCATTGACGTCGGTGTCGAACCGGAGGTCGGTTTCCACGTTGTCGAGGGCCTCCCGGACTACCTCGAAGACCGCCCCCGCGTACGCCTCGCGTTGCTCGACACCGGCCTTGTCCGGTGCACCCCCCGCCTTCTCGATGACGTGGACGGCGACAATTCTATCGACGGGACCCAGGTAGCGGGTGACGGAACGAGCGGTCGCCTTGGCGTCCGATTCGCTCACGACCGGGAGCAGGATCCGCTCGAATAGCTCGCTCATCGGCGTGTGGGCGGGGGGAGCGTTCCTGGGCCGGGACGTCCCGCGATTGCCGAGCAACAGAGACGGGATCTGTCCATACGCGTGGTGATTGCACCCTGACCCTTAAGACTCACGTCGGTGTCGAGAAAAGGGCCCGAGGCGCCGACGTCCGAGCACCTGTTCGTAAGTCGCTCGTCGACGGGTCCGAAACCCTCCCGGTCCGAAACCCTCCCGGTCCG
>JAZKTI010000234.1:0-4068 GCA_036625635.1 Haloarculaceae archaeon | reverse complement strand
GCCCTCACCTCGCTCTCTGGCGCAGCAACCGATACCGCAACCGCAAACACCCAGAAAGCCCTCACCTCGCTCTCTGGCGCAGCAACCGATACCGCAACCGCAAACACCCAGAAAGCCCTCACCTCGCTCGCGGTCGGTGAGCAGGATATCTTCGCTCCCTTCGGTCGCTCGATAGGGCCTGCTCACCGACTACATGAACGCGAGCGAGGTTCGCCCTTTCAGTCCGCCAGGAGTTTGGAAATATCAATATCTGGGTAACTTCAGAACAGTATAGATTCCACCAATTCTTCATTTGGCGCGTGCCGCCGAGCGTGCGGAGTGAGGTGAGCGAAGCGACCCCGAACGAAGCCGGGAGGCGGACGCGCGAGGGATGAGGAGCGCAGACCCGAGCGAAGCGAGGGTCGAGCACCGCAGTCGGCTGGGGAGGGCCGAGGTGCCGTTGCTGGCCTGGGGGAATGAAAGGGCGAGGCCCGGTGGCCGGTTCTCCGCTGGCCCTATCCGAGCGAGTGAAACGAGCGAGGATATCCAGCAGAGAACCGGCGAGCGGACCGAGGGCTTTTGTGCTGGTTGCGGGGGACTGCTGGAGGAATATCTCCCGGGAGCGGACCGAGGGCTTTCGGGCTGGTTGGCCCCCACCAGCTGCAGACCGAACTCCAGGAAGGGCCCCGGGGCCGGTGAGTCTGGGCGCACGCATCCCGAAACCCAACCGAACACTCACGCAAGATCGTCGACGAGGTCGGTGGCGAGGCCAGTATAGTCCGCCGGCGTCAGCGCCTGGAGTTCCTCACGGACGTCGTCCGGGACGTCCAGGTCGTCGAACAGCGCCCGGAAGTCCGCCAGCGTGACGTCCTGGCCACGGCTCAACTCCTTCACGCGTTCGTACGCGTCGCCGTGGCCCTCCCGGCGCAGGATGGTCTGGACGGCCTCGCCGACCACCTCGGGTGTGGCCCCCAGATCCTCGCGCATGACCTCCTCGTTCGGGACCACCGTCTCGAGACCGGTCCCGCACTTGACGTACCCGATCCGGCAGTGAGCGAGGGCCGCGCCGACGTTGCGCTTGACCGTCGAATCCGAGAGGTCCCGCTGGAGACGGGAGGCGGTCACGTAGTCGGCGAGGAAGGTCAGGTCGCTGTTGGCCTTCGAGAGATTCCCCTCGGAGTTCTCGAAGTCGATCGGGTTGACCTTGTGGGGCATGGTGGAGGATCCCGTCTCCCCCTCGACGGCTTCCTGGCCGAGGTAGCGATCGGAGACGTAGAGCCAGGCGTCGACGTCGAGATCGAGCAGGACGTTGTTGACCCCGCGGAGGGCGTCGAACAGCGCCGCGAGGTCGTCACAGGGGTTAACCTGGGTGGTGAGGGGCTCGTGGGCGAGTCCCAGGTCGGCGACGAAGTCGGCCGCGAAGCTCCGCCAGTCCACGTCGGGATAAGCGGCGTGGTGGGCCGCGTAGGTGCCACTTGCCCCGGCGAGTTTGCCCGAGAGGTCGTCGACGGCGGTCTCGACGCGGGCGAGGGTCTGCCCCAGTCGCGAGGCGTAGACTGCCATCTCCTTCCCGAAGGTGGTCGGGGTCGCCGGCTGGCCGTGGGTCCGGGCGAGCATCGGGAGGTCGCGGTACTCACGCGCCCTGGCGGCGAGGTCGTCCCGCAGGCTCCGGATATCGGGGACGAGGACGTCCTCGACGCCGGGGCCCACGAGGAGGCGGCGGGCGAGGTTGTTGACGTCCTCACTGGTGAGGCCGAAGTGGATCCACGCGCCGGCGTCGAGGTCCTCCGGGAGGTGCTCCCTGAGAAAGTACTCGACGGCTTTGACGTCGTGATTCGTCGGGGCGTAGTCCCGCCAACCCGATGTCTCGAGTTGCTTGAGGATGGCGGCGTCCTTCCGGTCGAACTCCTCGTAGAGGTCCCGGAGCGCGGCTCGCTGTTCGTCGTCGATGGCTAGCGGCGTCGCCTCGAGGTCCGCGAGCGCGACGAGGTACTCGACCTCGACCCGGACCCGAGCCCGGAGCAGGGCCTGTTCGCTGGCGTACGGGACGAGGGGTTCGGTGTACCGGGCGTACCGCCCGTCGAGGGGCGAGACTGCCCGTAGCGTCCCTCGCTCGGTCATGGCGGTGGCTGCGAACGGGGGGCGCAAAAGCCTGCCCCTCCGTGGCTGAGATTTGGGGTCGTGGTTCGGGGTAGTGATTTGGGGTCGTGATTCACCCACGGCGCGTGCGTGGTTCTGTATCGGCGGACGGACACGTCTGTCACGACCGTCCGAGCAGTAAAGCAGATGGCTCGATCCGCCGGTAGAACTGCCGGTAGCGGGCAAGCTTCGCCCACAGAGCGGCGATCCAGAACCCATCGTAGAGAACGACGAACGCCACGAACGCCTCCCACCCGCCGGGAAGGAATGAGACGGCGGTGTTGTAGGTGGCGTGGAGAACGGTGGCGATCAGGAGTCCCTTCACGACGATCGGACCGCGACGAGTGGGGTTGAACTTCGCGAGGCCGAGGTAGAAACCCGCCCAGGCCGAGAAGATCACGTGACCTGGGCCGACGAAGGCGCGGCTCGTCGCCACCTCCACGGCCCCGGTGAGGCCACCGGGGAGCCCGGTCCCCGCCGGCCCGAGGTAGCCCTGCGAGATGTAGACGACGTTCTCGATAGTGGCGAATCCCAGGCCGGCGATGGCGCCATAGACCACGCCGTCGACGACGGCGTCGAACTCCGCAGTCCGGTAGGCGTACAGGCGGACGCCGAGCCACTTGACGGTCTCCTCGACGGGGCCGACGACGAGGAAGAAGAGGGCGACCGCGACGACAGTCACGGCGAGGTCGGTCGCGACGAGGTCCACGACGACGCTAAAGACCGCGGTGTTGACGACCGCCGCGATGGTGGCGAGGACAACCCCGAGGACGAACGTGAACGCGAGCGTCGGGAGCGGTTCACGCATGGTGGGATCGCCGAGCCAGAAGTAGCCCGCGAGGGCCACGGCGGGGAGGATGGAGAAGGCAGCCAGGCCGCCGAGGATCGGCTGCTCGGCGACGAGCAGGCCGGTCAGGGCCAGTTCGCCGGCGAAGAGGACGAGCGCGAGGCTCACGAGCAGCCAGTGGCCCGTCCGCCGGAGCCCGCGCCAGGTCGCGACGGCGACCCGGTCGAGCGTGGTGCGGACCTCCCAGGTCGCGATGTCGTAGAGATCCTCGTCATCGCCGAAGGCGGCCTTCACCGGGTCGTCCTCGCGGGGCATACCGGGGCTTGGCCGGCCGCGGTGTCAAAGGTTTGGCCCGGGTGTGGAGTCTTCCGGGGTAGGTACCGCTGTGCGGGCACCGTGGGAGGCGAGCCACCCAGGGTCACAGGTACAGGATTACGAGGAAGATCTCCGCCAGCACGATCGTCGCCAGGACGCCTACGGAGACGGCGTCGTAGATCGATCTGGCATCCGCCAGGCCGTCGCGAACAGCCGGCAGGAGAGTGACGCCACGGAGGAGCCCGTAGATGAGTGCGCCAACCAGGGGGAGGAGGGCGAGTGCTTCCGGCACTCCGACCGACCCACCAGGGTGGTCCGGCGCTCCAGGTCGGCGGGAGTGCCAACGTGCCGCCCTGGGTCGCCACCGTGGTGCAGTACCGGGTACCTCCTCGCGGCGATCCTCGGGCTGTTCATCGCCTACCAGGCCTACCGCGGCTACCGGCGCAACGACAGCCGCCCGATGCTGTTCATCTCGCTGGGCTTCGTGCTGGCCCTGGGAGTCCCCTTCAGCCTGCTACTGGTCTCGCCCCTCCTGCCGGCGGCCTCCGTTCCCGCCCTCGGACTCCTGACCACGATCGCCGAACTCCTCGGCCTTGGGGCCATCCTCTACGCCCTCAGGATGCCGGGCTGAGCCCGTCGATCCGTGCCCGATTCGGGAGTCGGCGCCCGGTTCGTGCTTCCCTGTCGTCGGTGGATTCGGGTGCCGGGTCGTCCGCCTCCCCCGGCCCTTAACCCTTCACCCCGGCCGTCACCGGACGTCGACCGGCCCATCCGCGCCCCACGTCCTCGCGCTCCACGTCCTCGCGCTCCACGTCCCCGCGCCCCACGTCCTCGCGCTCCACGTCCCC
>JAZKTI010000233.1:0-4096 GCA_036625635.1 Haloarculaceae archaeon | reverse complement strand
GGCAGAACGTTGCCGGTGGACGGTACGTTGCCGAGGGCAGAACGTTGCCGAGTCGGGACGGCAGTGCCACCACGAGGTCACTATTCCCGTCGGGTGGAAACGGGCACCGGAACGTTTCGTCGTCGGTCCCCGACGGAGAACTATGCCGGAAGAACAGCGGTTCAAGACGGAAGCGAAGCACAGCCGATCTGAGATCGCCGAAATACTCGCCGACGCAGCAGCACAACTCGATACGGGCACCGTTCACCTGTCGGCATCTGGAACGGACGAAACTGTCGAAATACCGGACCGACCGATCCTCGAGCAGGAACTCGAAGTGCTGACGGACTCGGAAACCGGCGAGAAACGGTACGAACTCGAGTACGAAATCCGGTGGTCCAAGTAACCACGGTCGACCTGTGGGGTACCGCCACCGATCCCGTTCGCCCGCCGCCCAGCCCCGATTCGGGAAGAATAGGCCCCATTCGGGAAGCACAGCCCCGATTCAGGGAGTATTTACGTGGTGGGCCCAGACCTACGCACAACCGAAAGACGCGTTGTCCCCGAGTCGGTCACACTGACCGGACGACCGCCGCTACTGCCGTTGTATGCTGTCTTCGAGGTCCGATGAACGGCCTGCTCTCCTTCCAGAGGCGCGCTCGGTGCCGAGTGCTGGGATCGCTCTGATCGGACTCCGACTATGGAAATCGAAATCGCGACGATCGGCGGCTACGAAGAGGTCGGGCGGCAGATGACGGCGGTCCGTGCGGGCGGAGACGTCGTCATCTTCGACATGGGCCTGAACCTCTCGAAGGTACTGATTCACGACAACCTCCAGACAGAGAGCATGCACTCGCTGGATCTCATCGACATGGGGGCGATCCCGGACGACCGCGTCATGTCCGACCTCGATGGCGACGTCAAGGCCATCGTGCCGACCCACGGCCACCTCGACCACATCGGGGCCATCTCGAAACTCGCCCACCGATACGACGCACCGGTCGTTGCCACGCCGTTTACGATCGAACTCGTCCGCGAGGAGATCCACGACGAGGACAAGTTCGCCGTCGGGAACGACCTCGTCGAGATGGAGGCCGGCGAGACGATGCGCATCGGCGACCGGACCGAACTCGAGTTCGTCAACGTGACCCACTCGATCATCGACGCGATCAATCCGGTCCTGCACACGCCCGAGGGCGCTGTCGTATACGGCCTGGACAAGCGCATGGACCACACGCCGGTCATCGGCGACCCGATCGACATGAAGCGGTTCCGCGAGATCGGGCGCGAGGGCGAGGGCGTCCTCTGTTACATCGAGGACTGCACCAACGCCAACAAGAAGGGCCGCACGCCCTCCGAGGCCGTCGCCCGTCGCCACCTCGAGGACGTCATGGGCAGCCTGGCGGACTACGACGGCGGTATCGTCGCCACGACGTTCTCCTCCCACATCGCCCGGGTGACCAGCCTCGTCGAGTTCGCCGAGGACATCGGACGCCAACCGGTCCTGCTCGGGCGTTCGATGGAGAAGTACTCCGGAACGGCCGAGCGAATCGGTGCGGTCGCCTTTCCGGACGACCTCGGAATGTACGGCCACCGCCAGTCCGTCGACCGGACCTTCGAGCGGATCATGAACGAGGGCAAGGAGAACTTCCTGCCGGTCGTCACCGGTCACCAGGGCGAACCGCGGGCGATGCTCACCCGGATGGGCCGCGGCGAGACGCCCTACGAGCTGGACGAGGGCGACAAGGTCCTCTTCTCCGCCCGGGTGATTCCGGAGCCGACCAACGAGGGCCAGCGCTACCAGTCCGAGAAGCTCCTGGGCATGCAGGGTGCCCGAATCTACGACGACATCCACGTCTCCGGCCACTTGTCCTCGGAAGGCCATTACGAGATGCTCGACGCGCTCGAACCCCAGCACGTCATCCCCGCCCACCAGGACATGGCTGGCTTCTCGGGCTACGTCGACCTCGCGGCCAGCAAGGGGTACACGCTCGGTCGCGACCTCCACGTGACCGCGAACGGGAACGTTCTCCAGCTGGTGTAGCCGACCATCCCGTCACCGGAGCAGCCCCCGCCGTCGGTCGAAGTCGGTGGCAAAACCTTCGAGGGGTTGCCCGAGGGCGCACGAATATGCCACACGTACAGTCCGTGGTCTCGACGGACGTTCCCGCGGCGGATCGTCAGCGGGTCACCGACTGGGCGACCGGGCGCTTCGCAGACGTCATGGAGACGGGCACCGGCCACGTCGCGGTAACTGTCCGAGACGACGCGGCACTACGTTTGGGGCGAGCAGACGAGGCCGAACCGGTCGCCCTCCTGAATGCCGACGTCCGCGCCGGCCGGACGGCCGCGCAACGGGAATGTTACGCCGAGGCGGTCATCGAAGCCTTGGCAAACCACCGGGATGTCCCTCGAGGGAAGGCGTACGTGGTCTACACGGAGCATCCGGGAGAAGACTTCCACCTCGCGGAAGGGCCGCTTGCGTCCTCGTCCGACGAGAAAGCCGAGACGGGGGCCGAGTCAGCCCACGAGGCAGATTGAGGTTCGATCCGCGATGGTTGATATTCGGGTCGAAGCGGTTTGAGTGGAGACCCGGATCGAAGCGTTTTGGAGTGGAATGGGCGTCTGTCCGAACGAGAGGTCCCATTCCCACGCATGGAGGAGGACACTAACCACAGCGATTCCACCGATGCAAACGCTGAGGAAGCCTCTCACACGTATTTTTCGACGTGGGGAATCGTGGTGGGAGCGAGTCTCATCTCGACGGGCCTGGCGGCATACGAGATCGTTCCAGCGAGTGTCACCCCGCTCATTCGGGACTCGTTGGGGATCGGACCCACGGTCGCAGGGCTGCTGGTCGGGATCATGTTCGGCGCCGCCGTCGTCACGAGTCTGCCTACTGGCGCCGCGCTGGACCGGACCAACTCCAGAACCGCGATGGCCCTCGCAGTCCTCGCGTTAGTCGTCGCCGGGACGTGGGGCTGGCTTGCCGCGCGGGGTGGCGACTACCCGTCGTTACTCGCGTCCCGCCTCCTCGGCGGGATCGCCTTCGTCGTCGTGTGGAATGCCGGGATCGACATGGTCAGCCAGGCTGCGGACGCAGCCCACCGCGCGACCGCTGTCGGCGTCTTTACAGCCAGTGGCCCGATCGGGTTCGCGCTCGGACAGAGTACCGGACCACCGATCGCCGAGTGGTTCGGCTGGCCCGCCGTCTTCCTGGCCTATACCGGACTCGCGGTGCTCGGACTGGCCGTGTTCTGGCCTGCCAGCAGCGGGCACGGGGCGAGCATGGGGGAGGCGCCGTCACTCCGGGAGTTCGGTGCCGTCCTCCGGAGTCGGGAGGTCTGGCTGATCGGAGTTCTCGGCTTCCTCGGGTACGCGCTGTACCTCTTCGTGAATAGCTGGGGGTCGTCGTATCTGACCGAAGAGTTGGGCTTCTCGCTGGCCGCGAGTGGGCTCCTGGTCGCCGTCTTTCCAGGGATCGGAGTGGTGTCCCGGATCAGTAGCGGCCTCCTGTCTGATCGGATCTTTGGCGGTCGGCGGAAACCGGTCGTTCTCGGCTCCTTCGGCCTTGCCGCCCCGCTCCTGTTGGTATTCACGCTGTTTCGCTCACTCCCGCTGCTCGTCGGCCTTCTTTTACTGATGGGCTTTGCCGTGCAACTAACACTCGGGATATCCTTCACGTACGTCCGGGAGGTAGTCGATGCCCGCGTCGCTGCAACGGCAGTCGCATTCCAGACCAGTATCGGACTATCGGGGGCCTTCCTCGCCCCGATCGCTGGCGGCGTCGTCGTGGACGTGGCCGGGTTTGAAACCGCGTTCCTCCTCGCCGGGGCGGTCGCAGTCGTCGGGCTGGTGGTTGCGTGGATCGCCCCGGAACCAGCTCCCTCTTGAGTGATCGGGAATCCTCTCGTGGGTAGTCCTCGAAATCGGGGGAAGGACATCTGTGCTGTACTCGGTGCGATAGCCCTCATCCCGGTCTCGTTAATAACGTTGATTGGAACCGCGACCGCAGACAGCCGGAACGCCCTCGCCGCGCTCTATGGAGTTCGTGGGACTGCCACTGCAACCGCAGACAGCCAGAAAGCCCTCACCTCGCTTGCGTTCGCGGCTCACT
>JAZKTI010000232.1:0-4097 GCA_036625635.1 Haloarculaceae archaeon | reverse complement strand
GCTCTCGCCGGCGTCCCGCGCTTGGCCCTCGCCCGCCCCCGTCGCTTCGCTCTCGCCCGCCCCCGTCGCTTGGCCTTGGTCAGCTGCCGCAGGTGCCGTCGCGTACAGGCGCTGCCAGAGTTCCTCTGTGACGTGGGGCAGGAAGGGCGCGAACAGCTTGCAGAAGGTGCGGTGGGCCGTCGCCAGAGCGTACTCCGTCGAGGCGGCCTCGGCTCCCGCCGCACCGTCGAGGCGCTGTTTGGCGATCTCGAGGTAGTCGTCACAGAAGGTGTGCCAGAAGAAGGTGCGTAGCTCGTTGCGGGCCTTCGAGAACTCGTAGGCCGCCAGCTTCTCGGTGACCGACTCGCCGGCGGCGTCGAGTTCCGCGAGGATCCACCGGTCGACCGCCGCTAGGTCCGAGGCTGGCGGGGCCTCGACGGCCCCATCGGACGCCGTGAGGCGGTCGACGAGCCGGCTAGCATTCCAGAGCTTCTGGAGGAGGCGCTCGCCGGCCTCGAGGTCGCCCTCCTTGTAGGGGAAGTCGTCGCCGATGGCGGTGCCGGCGGCCCAGAACCGGGCGGCGTCGACGGGGAACTCCGCGGTGACCTCCTCGGGGAGGACCACGTTGCCCTTGGACTTCGACATCGCCTCGCGGTGCTCGTCGAGAACCATCCCGTTGATCATCACGCTGTCGAAGGGGACCTCGCCGGTATGCTCGTAGCACTTCACGACCGTGTGGAACAGCCAGAAGGAGATGATGTCGTGGCCCTGGGGCCGGAGGTCGGCTGGGTAGAGTTCCGGCCGGTCCATGACGTACGCACCCTCGGCGTATGGCCCCTCCTCGACCTCGCCCTCCCGGTCGGACTCGCCGTCGGCGGCGTCGGGGTCCCAGTCCCAGCCGGCGTTGATGAGGGGAGTCAGCGACGACGTCGCCCAGGTGTCGAAGACGTCACCCTCGGGCTCGAAGTCCCCGTGGCCACACTGGGGACAGGTCTCGACCGGGGGGACGTCGGCCAGGGGGTCGACGGGCAGGTCCGCCTTCGCGGCGAGGATCTCCTCGCCGCAGTCCGCACAGTACCAGACGGGGAACGGGATACCGGAGTCCCGCTGGCGGGAGATGCACCAGTCCCACTCCAGGCCCTCGATCCAGTGCTCGTACCGGGTGAGCATCTTCGAAGGGTACCAGTCCATCTCCCGGCCCGCCTCCAGGTACTCCTCGGTCCGGTCGAGGATCGACACGTACCACTGCTCGGTGACGAGGTACTCGACTTCGGTCTCGCACCGCTCGTGGACCTGGACTGCGTGCTCGTGGGCCCGGCTCTCGAGGAGGGACCCGGCCGCGTCGAGGTCGTCGATGATGGCCTCGCGCGCCTCGGTCGTCGAGAGACCCTCGTACTCGTCCGCGCGGTCCGTCATCGTCCCGGACTCGTCGATGGCGATCCGGAGGGGCAAGTCGTGGGCCTGGTACCACTCGATGTCGGTCTGGTCGCCGAAGGTACAGGACATCACGACGCCGCTGCCGGTCTCGCGGTCGACGCGCTCGTCGGCCTCGATCGGGACTTCCTGGCCGAACAGCGGGACCCTGGCGGTCCCCCCGACGAGGTCCTGGTTCTCGTCGTCCTGCGGGTGGACGAAGACGGCGACGCAGGCCGGCAGGAGTTCCGGCCGCGTGGTCGAGATGGTGAAGGTGTCCGCCTCAGGATCCGAGCGCGTCCGGTCCGGGCCGCCCGCGTCGGCATCGCCGCCCGCCTGTCCGGCCGCGTCGGCACCACCGCCCTCTCCGTCGCCGTACTCGACGATCTCGAAAGCGATGTCGTTGAACCTGGTGTGCTTCTGGGTGTCCTCCTGTTCGACCTGGGAGATGGCGGTCTCACAATCCGGACACCAGATCGTCGGCGCCCGTTTGCGGTATTCCCGACCACGCTCGTAGAGATCGATGAATGACAGCTGGGAGAGCCGCCGCACGCGGGGTTCGATCGTCTTGTAGGTGTTGTTCCAGTCGACGGAGATCGCGAGGGAGCGGACGTCGTCGGTGAAGGCGGCCTCGTACTCCTGGCAGACCTCTCGGGTCTTCTCCTGGAACTCCCGGCGCGAGTAGTCGCCGTGGTGGATGCCGAGTTCCCGCTCCGTGAGGCGTTCGGAGGCGATCCCGTTGTCGTCGAAGCCGAACGGGAAGTAGACCGTGGGCTCGGCCATCCGGTGGAACCGGGCGACGAAGTCCTGGAGGGTGAACTGGTAGAGGTGGCCCATGTGGAGGTCACCCGAGACCGTCGGCGGCGGCGTATCGATGCTGAAGGCAGTGTCGGCGTCGAGGGCGGCCTCGCGGTCGTAGGCGTAGGTGTCTGCCTCGACCCAGCGGTCCTGCCACCGCGGCTCGACGGTCCTGGGATCGTACTCTGGGGGCAGACCCGCCCCGGTCTCGTCGGCTGCGTGGGCAGCTCCAGGGGCGGACTCGTCGGCGGCCCCCTGGTCGCTATCGCTACTCATGCCGGGTCACCCCCTGAACGGCGACCGCCGTGGCGTGAGCGCTGGTGGTGGGCCGGTGCGACTGCCGTGACGGCTGGGTTCCTGGGTGCATTCGTGTGGGTCGGAAGTGATCTGTCGGACTGGGTGGTCGACTCCTCGGGCGCCGGAAGAATGGGAAAGAGGGGGCTCAGGGGGCCCCTACAGGGCGGGTGGAGGACGCGATCGGGTGGGCCGCGACGGCCGCGTCCGGGCGAGGCGCTGGCATCGCCTAAACCTGGCCCAGGAGCATAGATAACTGTTACGTCCTGCCCCGAGCTGCCTGGACGGGTACCTGCCCAGCGGGGCCGGACAGGAGGGGGACCATCCGCACACGGTGCCACGGTCGGCACGGACATCCGGTCGCAGTCCTGCCACGTCGGCACGGGAACACCCCAGTCCAGGCCAGGGCCGAATCCAGGGCCCGCTGCTTACAGTTCCTCGAGTCGTTCGCCGACGCTGTCGCCTTCCCGTGAGTGAGCACGCACCCTCAGTTCGCCGATGCGGGAGAGACCGGTCCGGTGGGACTTCCCGTGGGCCTCCTGCTCGATGTATCCCTTCCCGCCGGTGCCCAGCCGGTCGACGTTGTAGATAACCGTCGAGCGGAAGCTGGCGGTGTACCCCTCGCCGAGGATCCCGGGCGAGCTGCTGGGCGAGTTCCGAGACCGACGCGAACTCCTCGTGATCGCCGAGGGTGAAGAGAATGACCTCCTCGGAGGGCTTGACGTTGGAAAAGGGGGCCACGGTGAGTTCGACGATGTGGGAGTCACCGATCTGCTTGGCGCCATTGGTCCTCCCGCGCTCGTCGAACTCCGAGAGCAACGTCCGGGCGCTCTCCAGTCTGTCCGCGACCCGCTCCCCGTCCCCGACGACCTCGCCGGTCTGGACGTCGGCGAGAAGGTCGATCTGGGCCCGCAGCTCCTCGGCGAGTTCGGTCTCGAGGTACGTCTCGGGGACGGTGTAGTAGGTATGGATCCGATCCCGGTCCCCCTCGCGGTCGACCACGATCGAGTGGGCGGCCGTCGCGAAGGCGAAGGAGACTGTCCGTGGCATCGCGGAGACGTCGAGCCAGACGGAGCCGCCCTCGTCGAGTTCGGCGGTGATCAGCGCGAAAGCCTGCTCGAAGGCGTCGTCGTAGTCGTAGACGTCCTCGAGGACGAACCGCTCGGTCTCGGCGCCGAGGAGGGTGCGGAAGTCCTGCTCGAGTTTCGCGGCCAGCCGGCGGGACTACTCGACGTTGCCCTCGCTCCCCACCGCGCCCTCCAGCAGGATGACCCGTTGCACGTCCATCTGCTCGCGCACCAGCGGGGCGATCAGCCGGTCGTCGTCGAAGCCGACCGGGACGATGTGGGTCTGCATAGCCCTGCTGGAGCCAGGGCGGCCAAAAGCCTACCTGTGGGCGATCCAGGGCTGGTTCGAATTGGCATCCCCGAAGACAACGAACCCGTCAGAACGCCGGCCTCTCGGTCTCGATCGGACACAGGACCGCCACCGAAAACAGCCCGAAATGCCCCGGCTCCCTCGCAAGTGTTGGGCCACTCGTTAGCTTCGCAACCAGCCAGAAAGCCCAGATTGCACAGCGGGGTCCTGGCGTCTCCATGCCGCCGGAGGCCGAA
>JAZKTI010000231.1:0-4113 GCA_036625635.1 Haloarculaceae archaeon | reverse complement strand
GACCGGTGGCCGAGCGGGGATCGGCCGGTGACCGAGCGGTCATCGAGGGGTGGCCGAACGGTGATCGAGTGGTGACCGAACGGGGATCGACCAGTGCCGACCGGTGAGCGACCGATGACCGACTGCTGTCGCCATCCTCAGCGCAGTCGCTCCTCGATGGCGACCGTGAGTATCGATTTACCGATGGCGAGCCCGCCGGCCAGCGGATCGAGCGTCGTCTCGCCGGCCCGCTCGCGGTACTCGATGGGGAGTTCGCGCACGTCGTACCCCCTCGCCAGGGGACGCATGAGCAGTTCCGCGGACAGGCCCGTGTTCTCGGTCCACGCGATCTTCTCGATCACCTGCCGTCGGTAGGCCCGCATGCCGGTCGTCGCGTCGTGCAGGCGCTTGCCCAGGAGCGCGCTCGCCAGCATGGCGAAGGCCTCGTTCCCGAGGCGATTGAGCCGGGGCATCGAGGAGGCACCGTAGTAGAGGCGGTCCCCGCTGACGACGTCGGCCCCGTCGTTGATCGCCGCGAGGAAGTCCGGCAATCGCTCCATCGGGTACGTGTCGTCGCAGTCAGTGGTGACGACAACCGGGCGGTCTGCGGCCCGGAGGCCTCGCTCGAGGGCGACGCCGTAGCCCTGGGGCTCTTGCTCGATGACCCCTGCGCCCGCCTCTCTGGCGATCTCGGGCGTCCGGTCGGAGGACCCGTCCACACAGATGACCGCGGCGTCGCCCTCAGTCACGTCGTCGATGTCCGCAAGCACCTGGCCGATCGCCGCTTCCTCGTTGTAGGTGCCCATCACGACGGCGACGTCCTCGAAGGAGTAGGGGTCGCCACCTTCCGCCAGAGCGTCCATTACGTCCGTCTGGGGGTCCGGCGCACATGAATGGGTAGGTTCGCCAAAACCACCCGGCGAGGGTCACCGGCGGCGCTCGAGCCAGGCCGGGACTGCCTTCGAGAGCGAGCCACCCGCGCGGGCCCGGAGGAGTCCCAGGAACCCACCGGGAACCCAGAGGACGAAGACGACGAAGACGACGCCGATGTAGAGCTGGGCGTGGCCGGACATGACGGTGCCGAGGTAGTCGCCGACCGTCATCTCGAAGGCCACCCCGGCCTCGACCAGTCCGGGGAATGTCTCCTCGAGGAACGCGACGAGTTCAGAGCTGCCGCCGGTCGCCCCGAAGATCTCCCCGAGGTTCCGGTCGAAGAGGAAGCCAAACAGGGGGCCTGCGAGTGTCCCCATTCCGCCGATGATGGTCGCGATCAGCGCGTCGCCGGCCATCTCGATGACGTCGAAGTGGACGACGCCGCCGGCCTTCTGCTGGGCCGCGAGCATCGCGCCGCCGACGGCGGCGAAGGCGGCGCTGAAGGCGAAGGCCACGTTCTTGTACCAGAAGGTGTTGTAGCCGATGGCCTTCGCGCGCTCCTCGTTCTCGCGGATGGCGATCATGACCCGCCCGAACGGCGAGTGGACGATCCGTTGCATCGAGAAGTAGGCGAGGATGGCGACGAGGCCCAGCAGGAAGTACGCCGTGACGGTCGTCGGGACCGTGATTTCGGCGTCGATGACCCAGGCGATCACGGGCAGGTTCCCGACGAGCCCCAGGACGTCACCGAGGATCGGGACGTCGTGCAGGTGGAGCGCGGCGTCACCGTTGTTGAAGTTCCCGAACTTCAGTTGCAGGGCGTCGATGAAGGGGACGCCGAAGTGGTAGTCACCCGGCATCTGGAGGCCGCTGTCGCCGATATAGCCCTCGACGATCAGCTTCCCGATCTCGGCGAAGCCGAGCGTGATCATCGCGAAATAGACCCCGGTCAGCCTGAAGGACACCAGCCCGAGGAGGAAGGCCATGCCGAAGGCGAGGATCATCGCCAGGACCAGCAGCAGCATGAACGGGGTCTCCTCCCCGAAGACCCCCCAGGCGCCCGCCCGGGCACCGAGCACCAAGAAGACGCCGGTCCCGAAGAACAGCGAGTGGCCAAAGGAGAGGTAGCCGGTGTACCCGCTGATGAAGTCGAAGGACATCGCGAAGACGGCAAGCCACATCACCGATCGCATGGTGTCGATGCCCGGCAGCAGGAGGACCCACAGGCCCGTGCCCTCGGCCCCATGGGCCAGGTGGTAGTAGATCCCCGGGTAGAGTGCCAGGAATAGAATGACGGCGAAGTGCAGCAGGTGGTCCCGGAGGTACTGGCGGATCCAGGACCCCTGGGGCGTCCCTGCCTCACCCGATGGCAGGTCGCTCGCCGATGGATCGCCCGTCGATCGGTCGGCGGACGATCGGGCCGGTGTCTCGCCCGCCGATCGGTTCTCGGACGATCGCGACGAGTTGTCGCCCGCCGATTGGCCGTTGGACCGCTCGCCGGCAGCCGCGTCGCTAATGGCCCCCCACCTCCGCCTGGCCGAACAGTCCCTGGGGCTTCAGGACGAGGACGCCCACCAGGAGCAGGAAGATCAGCATCGACGGCAACTGCGTCGGGAGCGCCTCGTAGGTGGTGCTCAGGAAGACGCCCGCCTCCGTGAAGATGCCCGCAATCACCGAGGCGACGACGGTCCCCTTGAAGGTTCCCAGGCCCCCGACGACCACCACAATGAAGGCGGGGAGGAGTGCCTCCGCCCCCATCAGGACGGTCAGATCGTAGGTCTTCTCCCAGATCAGGAAGGTCCCAGCCATCCCGGCGAGGCCGATCCCGATCCCGAAGACGACGGTGAAGACCTGCCGGACGTTGATGCCGAGTGCCTCGGCCATCTCGGCGTCCTCGGTTCCGGCCCGGATGTACAGGCCGTACCGCGTCCGGTTGAGGAAGGCCCACACGCCGACGACGACCAGCGCGCCGAGGGCAAACTCCATGATCCGGATGCCCTTGATCGCGAGGCCGAGGATCTCGATCGTGTTGCCCTGCTGGACGATCCAGGGGCCCGCGCTCTCCGCGGCCGTCCAGTGCCTGTCCGGGTCCTCGTAGAGGCCGACGACGATGCGGAGGACCTGCTGGATCACCAGCGCGACCCCGAAGGTGAGCAGGATCTGGTCGATCGGTGGTCTGTCGTAGAGTTGCCGGACGAGAGCGACCTCGATCATCGAGCCGAGGATCGCGAGGACGACCCCTGTGAGGAGGATGGCGGCGAGCCAGAAGACGAAGACGCCGAGACTGGCCGTGGCGGCTTCGGCCAGGACTGCGCCCCCGACGAACACGAGCAGGGCCCCGCCCACGTAGCCGCCGACGGTTGTCAGGGCGCCGTGGGCGAAGTTCAGCACGCCCATCAGCCCGAAGATGAGCGAGAGCCCGCTCGCGATCATTACGTACACGCCTGCCGTGCCGAGCCCCTCGATGAGAACCTCGAGCAGGTCCGTCGCAGTGATCTGTAGCGCGGCGATCACGCCGAGAGCACCTCCGTGAGTCGGTCCGAGTCCGGACTCACTTCGCTGGCGTCGCCCTCGTCGACGACCTGGCCGTGGTCGACCAGGTAGAACCGGTCGGCGAGGTCCAGGGCCATGTGGACGTTCTGTTCCACCAGGAGCAGCGGCACCTCGCGGGAGATGTCCTCGAGTGCGTCGGCGACGTCGGCGACGATCTGTGGTGCGAGCCCCTCGCTGGGTTCGTCGACGAGCAACAGGTCGTTCTCGCCGACGAGACCACGAGCGATCGCGAGCATCTGCTGTTGACCACCAGAGAGTGTCCCCGCCTCCTGGTCGCGTCGCTCCTCGAGGATCGGGAACGTCTCGAAGGCGGTCGAGAGCCCCGCACCCTGGTCGCTACCTCCCGGGACGGCGGCACGAAGGTTCTCGTCGACGGACAGGTGGCTGAAGATGCGCCTGGACTCGGGAATCCAGCCGAGGCCCATCGCGGCGACCTCGTGGGTCCGCTTGCCCACGAGTTCCTCACCCTCGTAGCGGATGCTCCCCTCGCGCGGTGGGGTCAACTGGAGGATTGACCGCATCGTTGTCGTTTTGCCAACCCCGTTTCTACCCATGAGGGCGACAACCTCGCCGGCCCCGACCTCCAGTGAGAGGCCCTCGAGGATGTGGCTCTGCCCGTAGTAGGTGTGGATCTTCTCGACCGCAAGCAGACTCATGCGAGCCCTCCACCGCCGGAGCCATCCGATCCGGCGGACCCGCCCGATCCGG
>JAZKTI010000230.1:0-4194 GCA_036625635.1 Haloarculaceae archaeon | reverse complement strand
AAAGATCATTAAGCAAGCGATATACCGATCCGTTCACGGAAGCGACCACCCCCCCCCCAAACCAACCGTCGGACATTTTAGCCGCCGAACCCTCAGACCGAGTGTGAAGGAGTACGAGCGCAAGCAACTCCTGGAGCGGATCCAGCGGGAGGCCGCGACGGTCGGCGCCGACATCCCCGAAACCATCGAGGTCCAGGGGGAGACCGTCGACCTCCAGAAGTTCGTCTTCGAAATCCGGCGCCGGGACACGGTCCCGCCGGGCGAGCGCGAGCGCGTCGAGCGCGCGAAGAAGAACCTCCGCCGGGAGCGCCTCCAGCGCAAGCAACGTCTCGAGGAGGCCGACATCAGCAAGGCAGCGGGCGAGGAGATGGTCGCAGATATCGTCGGCATCGACCGTGCGCTCAATGCCCTCGAACAACTCGGAACTGTCGACATCGAGGCCGAGACAAAGCGATCACAGGCCGCCGACACCAAACGGTGGATGGAGTTCCTGAAGAAGGCGCTGGGCCACGCCGACGACGAGTCCGGCATCGGGGCCGGGCGGGGACGATGACGGCCCGGCGAGCCGAGTGGCGGGTGGGCGCGCCGGCACCCTTGCCTGTCAGGGCCCCCGACACGCCGCCGGGGTCGGCGCGCGCACGGGGAGGGCGAGCCCCGTGAGCCGCAACGAGGAGATCGCCAGGCTGCTCGATGAGTTCGCCGACCTCCTGGCCGCCAGGGGCGTCGAGTACAAGCCCCGGGCCTACGAGAAAGCCGCCCAGAACGTCCGCGAGCACCCCAAACCGATCGAAGACCTCGCCAGAGAGGGGACCGAGGCCCTCGGGGAGATCGACCGGGTCGGCGAGGCCATCGCTGGAAAGATCGAGGAGTACTTCGAGACCGGCGAGATCGAGGAGTTGAGCGAGCTCCGGGCGGACCTGCCCGTCGACATGGCGGGACTGACCGCCGTCGAGGGCGTCGGGCCAAAGACTGTCGGGACGCTCCACGAGGCGCTGGGAATCCGGACGCTGGACGACCTCGAGGCCGCCGCCGAGGCCGGCGATATCCAGTCGGTCGAGGGGTTCGGCCCGAAGACCGAACAGAACATCCTCGAGAACGTCGAGTTCGCGCGGGAGGCGACCGAGCGCGCTCTGCTCGGCGACGCCAGGCCCCGCGGCGAGAGCGTCCGCGAGTACCTCGCGGCACTCACAGAGGTGAGCGACTGTGACCTCGCCGGGTCGATCCGGCGGTGGCAGGAGACCATCGGCGACGTGGACGTGCTCGTCGGGAGCGAGGACCCCGAGGCGGTCGTCGACGCCTTCACGGAGTGGCCGGAGGCCGACCTCGTGATCGAGGCCGGAACGAGCAAGGCCAGCGTCCGGTCGGTGGACATGCGCGTCGACCTGCGCGTCGTAACCCCCGACGAGTACGGCGCCGCCCTCCAGTACTTCACCGGGAGCAAGGCCCACAACGTCGCTCTCAGGAATCGGGCAATCGACCGCGACATGAAGATGAACGAGTACGGGGTCTTCGACGTCAGCGACGTGGCGGACGCCGACGAGGCCGTTCCCGAGGCCGGCGACGACGAGGCCAGCGACGACGATGGCGTTCCCGAGGCCGGCGACGACGAGGCCAGCGACAACGATGGCGTTCCCGAGGCCGGCGACGACGAGGCCAGCGACGACGATGGCATTCCCGAGGCCGGCGGCAAGGAGGCCGGTGACGACGACCAGCGGGCCGGAAAGCGGCTCGCCGGCGAGACCGAGGCCGGAATGTACGAGGCCCTCGACCTCCCCTGGCTGCCCCCGGAACTCCGCGCGGCCGACGGCGAGATCGAGGCCGCCGATGCAGGGACGCTCCCCGACCTCCTCGAGGAGTCCGCCATCAGAGGCGACCTCCACGTCCACTCCGACTGGTCCGACGGAACCAGCACCGTCGCGGAGATGGTGGAGAGCGCCGCCGCCTTCGGCCACGATTACCTCGCAATCTGCGACCATGCGACCGGGCCCGGGATGGTCGGCGGCGTCGGCGTGGACGACGACGTCCTGCGAGAGGAACTGGCGGAGATCCGGGCAGTCGCCGCGGAGGCCGACATCGAGGTCTTCGCCGGTGTCGAGGCCAACGTCGACGCCGAGGGTGGAATCTCCGTGGCCGACGACCTGCTCGCCGACCTCGACCTGGTCGTCGCGTCCCCGCACAGCGCCCTCTCCGGCGACGGGACCGACCGTCTGGTGACCGCCGTCGAACACCCCGCCGTGGACGTCCTCGGCCACCCCACCGGCCGGTACATCAACGGGCGGCCGGGGTTGGATGTCGACGTCGAGCGACTCGCACGCGCGGCCGCCGACCAGGACACTGCCCTCGAGGTCAACGCCAACCCCCGTCGCCTCGATCTCGGGGCCGCCGCCGTCCGGACGGCGATCGGGGCGGGCGCGACCATCGCCATCGACACCGACGCCCACCGGCCCTCGAACTACGGGCTCGTCCAGTACGGCGTCCATACCGCCCGCCGCGGCTGGGCCGAGCCCGAGGACGTCCTCAACACCCGCTCGGCCGAGGGAATCCGTGAGTTCGTCGAATGAGCGGAGACGACGACCCCGCGGACGGCGACGTGGACGACGACGCTGACGAGCGGACGGCCCGAAGGGCTGACGCGCCCGGCGGCGAGTCGTTCCACCCCGGGGACGACCGGCTCCTGCTGGACGCGATGCTCGGGAAACTCGCCACACACCTGCGGATGTGCGGATACGACACCGCCTACGTCGAGAGCGAGGCCGAGCCGCCGGAGATCCTCGAGGGGTCCGACGCGCAGGACAGCCTCGAGGAGACCGAGGCGCCGGACCCTGACGACGCGATCAGGGAGCGCGCGACGATCGAGAGTCGAACACTCCTGACCCGTGACCGGGAACTCGCCCGCGCCACGCCTGGGGCGGTATTGCTTACCGAGCGCCAAATCGAGGAGCAACTTCGCGAACTCGCCAGCGCGGGCTTCGTGCTGGAGCTGTCAGAGCGGCCCGAGCGGTGCGGGATTTGCAATACTGCACTCGTCGCAGTCGGCGCGGAGGAGACCTCGCCGGACTATGCGCCCGATCCCGCTGCCGTCGACTGCTGGCGCTGTCCGGACTGCGGCCAGTTCTTCTGGCGGGGCTCCCACTGGGCGGACGTAGCCGAGACGCTCGCGACGGTCCGGCGGTCCGGTGACACCGATCAGTGACTGACGGACGCCGGCGGGCACTGTGCCCCGGATACAGTGCCCTCCGACGGTCGGATCCAGCGGCCATCGACGGTCGGATCCAGCGGCCACCGACGGTCGGATCGAGCGACCACTGACAGTGGGGTCCTGCGGTCATCGGCGCTCCGGTCCAGCACCGGTCGCCGCTCCGATCCGGAATCGGCATGTACCCACCCGGGGCTAGCTCCTGGCGATGACCCTCTCCGAGGAGGCTCAGGCCCGGCTCGCAGCCGTCGTCGAGCTGCAACCCACGAAGAATGCGGCCCTGCAGGACCGGTGGGACATGGACAGCGGGAGCGAGGTCCACCGGTACCTCGAGGACGAACTCAAGGAGTACTACTACCGAAACGAGGATTCACTCATCTGCGCCACGCCGAAGGCCGAGGCGCTCGTCGAGGGCACCGAGGCACCGTCGGAGACCGTCGTACGCACGTCCCCGCTCCAGCGCGCCGTCATCGAGAGTCTCCCCGGCCCCAGGGCAGACCCCCAGAGCGTCGTCGCTACACTGCACGCGGTCGATGCCGAGGGGGTGGACACCGACGTCGACGCTGTTCGGTCGGCCCTCCACAGCCTCGTGGACCGGGGGGTCGTGGAGCGGGTCCGGACGACGGTCCCGACCTTCCGCCTGGCCGTCGCCAGATCCGATCTCGAGGTCGAGGAAGCTCCCGCCTGATCGACAGCCGATCGGTCAGTGTCGATCTACGCCGGAGGGTGTCTCTTTTACTCTTCTCTCTTTTTTCGTGCAGTGATTGCTACGCCAAACGCAAACAGTCTGGACGCCCTCACCTCGCTCTCGAACGGAGACGTGACCGCGACCGCAGACTGCCAGAAAGCCCTCACCTCGCTCGCGCACGCTCAGCGGGATATCCTCGCTCGCAGGCTCGCTCGGATAGTGCCAGCTGACCCGCACGCGAGCTGGGAGGCGGCTTAATGAACAAGGGAACTTTTGGGTGTAAAGGAAGGAGAAAGCCCCCTCCCGCTCG
>JAZKTI010000229.1:0-4225 GCA_036625635.1 Haloarculaceae archaeon | reverse complement strand
CGAATAGCCTTCGCGTATCCCGTTCAGGGGGTGAATTTGATTTGAGTATGAAGACATATGCGACAGATACAGCGGGTCTTGGAAGCGTCATTATGCCCCATATCGATGGTGTCGAAGAGTATTATCTGACATCTGGGACCCTGGAAGCCTTTTCGGTGAGCCGCTCGGAACTGGATCAGTTCCTCCAGATGGAGGAGGTTCCGGTCCATTTCGACGGAGAACTACGATGGAGCAGTGAACTCTTTGCTGAGGAACTGTAACCTCGGTGGGTAGTAAATGGGTTTTTACTCTGCTGCTGCAATTCCCGCGGGATTTCAATTAGGCCGCAAGCCAGAGAACCCTGTACTCAGGGGCCGCTAATTGTATGGCTGTTCCCGGCAGCCACGCTGCCAACCTGCGTCAGCAGCACGGAAAGCGTGAACAGGACGCCCATCAGTCGGGGATGCTCTGCCAGGAACGACGCCATGTCTGAGTTTGTCATGGTACATTACTCCCTTCGCGGGCGGGGTTATTAAAAATTGTTTATGATACCAGATATAAATCAATACAAATAAACTATGAATAGATACATGTTACCCTAACCACGACACAAATCGAGTCTGGAGGTCCTACCCCCCGGGCGGGAACCGCAGCTGGTCGACCTGCCTCCACAGGATCCCCGATCCCGACGAGTCCCTCACTTGCCGAAACACACCCATAATTAATATAATGGGGGGCTGTTTTAGTTGGCAGAAATATCTTTGAACATCCGTGTTACTGCGAGGCGGGGTAGTCGGTGCGACCCCGCCCCGTCCAACCAGCCCGACGATTACATCGCGCCCCGGACAACCGGAGAACTGACTCCAGGGGGGTGGGCCTGATGAGCGGCTGGTCGGCAGATAGCGACACGGTCCGACTCTCGCGCCAGTTGCTCCAGGGGAGTTCGCGGGTGGAACGCGAGGGGACCCCGCTCCTGCGAAGCAACGCCTCCGGACAACCCGAAAACCCCGTCATCGAGGTGCCGCTGCCGCTCGCGGACGTCGCACGACCCAGCCATATCCGGGTCCTCCACGTCGACGACGACCCGGACCTCGGCGAGGTCACGTCGATGTTCCTCGAGCAGGTCAACGACGACTTCGAGGTGGCCACCGAGCCGACTGTGGTCGCAGCCCTGGACCGCCTCAAATCGGAAGACTTCGACTGCGTGGTCAGCGACTACCAGATGCCCTCGACGGACGGCCTGGAGTTCCTCGACATCGTGCGCGAGCAGTATCCCGACATGCCGTTCATCCTCTTCACCGGTAGGGGCAGCGAGGAGATCGCCAGCGATGCCATCGCCGCGGGCGTGACCGACTACATGCAGAAGGACTCCGGGTCGGACACCTACGAGGTGCTCGCCAACCGGATCGAGAACGCCGTCGAGCAGTACCTGACCCAGGAGCAGTTCTGGACCGCGCTGTCGTGGTACCAGCGCCTGGTCGAGCAGGAACTCGCCGGCGTGTTCATCGTCCAGAACGAGGAGTTCGTCTACGTCAACAAGAAACTGGCCGACGTCTTCGGCCGCGACCAGCACCAACTCGTCGGCGAACCGCCCACGAAGCTCGTTCCGGCGGCCGATCGCGACCGCATCCGGGACTCCATTGGCGCCCCGATGGAGAGCGAGGGCGATACCGTCGAGTTTGACGTCACCGGGAAACGAGCCGACGGGTCTACCTTCCCCGTCGAGGTGCAGGCCGGCGGGATCACCTACGACGGGGCACCCGCCTGGATCGGGATCCTCAGAGACCTGACTGAGGAAGACTGACGCCACTGCCCGTCTCGCGTCCCCCCCCCCTTGAGTTACCCAAGACTACTCCCGAGACCACTCTCAAGAGCGCTCCCGAGGCTGCGCCCGAGACTACGCTCGAGACCGCTCCCGAGGCTACGCCCGAACATACGCCCGCCGTCGCGCCGAAGTTCGACGCCGCCGGCCACCAGGAGGGTGCCCAGCGGGGACATCGACCGCCCCAGCGTCGAGATGCTTCGGTCATGGAAGCGCCAGACAGGAAGCCCCTGCGATATTTGCCGTAACTCGTGGTTATAGATACGTTGGGATATATGCATCTCATACATGAACGACGAGAGTGTACGAAGCCAAGAGCCCGCGGACCGGCCGCGGTCCGACGGCGGGCGCGGCTTCGGGACACGCTGCGTGCACGCCGGCCAGGCTGACCCCGACCCGGCGACAGGGGCCCGGGCACCGCCGATCTACCAGACGACGTCTTACGTCTTCGAGGATGCGGAGCACGCGGCCGAACTGTACGCACTCGAGCGGGAGGGCGACGTCTACTCCCGGTTCGACAATCCGACCGTCGCCACCCTCGAGCGACGGCTGGCGAACCTCGAAGGCGGGACCGCCGCCGTCGCGACCGGGTCGGGAATGGCCGCACTGGACGTCGCCACCTCGATCCTCGCCTCGGTCGGAGATAACGTGGTCTCGGCCTCGAGCATCTACGGGGGAACCCACGCCTACCTCTCGACGATGGCGGACAGGCGCGGCGTCGAGGCCCGCTTCGTCGACACGCTCGACCCGGATGCCTACGCGGCGGCCATCGACGCGGACACCGCCTTCGTCCACTGCGAGACCATCGGCAACCCCTCGCTGGTGGTCCCGGACCTCGAGGCCGTTGCGACCGTGGCCCACGACCGCGCGGTGCCACTGCTGGTCGACAATACCTTCGCCACCCCGGCCCTGTGCCGCCCCCTCGACCACGGGGCCGACATCGTCTGGGAGTCGACGACGAAGTGGCTCCACGGCTCCGGGACGACCGTAGGAGGCGTCCTTGTCGACGGCGGGTCCTTCGCGTGGGCCGACCACCCAGAGAAGTACCCGGAAATCGGCGCGGAGAGTTCAGCCCTGGAGGGGACCAGTTTCGCCGAGCGGTTCGGCGACCGGGCCCTCGCCGTCGCGGCCCGGCAGCGCGCCGTCCGAAGCCTCGGCGACGGCCAGAAGCCCTTCGACGCCTGGGCGACCCTGCAGGGCACCGAGACGCTCGCGCTCCGGATGGACCGCCACTGCGAGAACGCGGCGCGGGTCGCGGCCTTTCTGGAGGCTCACGGAGCTGTCGCGTGGGTCGACTACCCGGGGCTCGATAGCCACGAGACCCACGAGACCGCTGCGGAGTACCTCGAGGGTGGCTTCGGGGGGATGGTCACGTTCGGCCTGACGGGTGGGTACGACGCGGCCGTGCAGTTCTGTGAGGAGACCGAGCTCGCGCAGTTCCTCGCGAACGTCGGCGACGCGAAGACGCTCGTGATCCACCCCGCGAGCACGACCCACGCCCGGCTCTCCGAGGCGGAGCAACGGGCCTCCGGCGTCTCCCCGGACCTGGTTCGCCTCTCGGTCGGCATCGAAGACGCAGAGGACATCATCGCCGACCTGGCGGCGGGCATCGCGGCCGCGACCGGCGACGGGACGCGAGGAGAGACGACCGAGGGCGACCCATCGGACGGGGCCGGTCTGTCGGATAGAGGCGACCCGTCCGACCCAGGGGGGGCCGCCTGACATGGAGGTCGAGCGCGACACCGTCTCGCTTGGCACCTGGGAGTTCGAGTGCGGCGAAACCATCGAGGACCTCGAGGTGGCCTACGAGGCCTACGGCGAGTTCACCGGCGAGAACGCCGTCCTCGTCTGTCACGCCCTGACCGGGAGCCAGCACGTCGCCGGCCACGACGAGGCCGGCGCCACCGCGGGCCAGGCGCGGGCCTGGTGGGACGACATCGTCGGCCCGGGGAAGGCCATCGACACCACCGAGTACTACGTGATCTGTGCCAACGTGCCGGGGTCCTGTTACGGCACCTCGGGGCCGCCGGCGGGGAACCCGGAGACCGGCGAACCCTACGGGACCGACTTCCCCGCTGTCACAGTCGGGGACTGGACCGAGGCCCAGCGCGCCCTGCTCGACGAACTCGGAGTCCCCCACCTCCACGCCGTCACCGGCGGCAGCGTCGGAGGGATGAACGCCCTCGAGTGGGCCAAGCGCCACCCCGATCACGTCCGCCGCATCGCGCCCATCGGCGCCGCCGCCAGGCTCGATCCACAGTGCCTCGCGCTGGACTCCATCGCCCGCCGGGCGATCACCACCGACGCGAACTGGGCCGAGGGTGACTACTACGGGGAGGACGAGCCCTCGCCGGACCACGGCCTCGGTATCGCCCGCCAGATCGGCCACGTGATGTACCTCTCGAAGGCCTCGATGGAACAGAA
>JAZKTI010000228.1:0-4259 GCA_036625635.1 Haloarculaceae archaeon | reverse complement strand
CGGATAGGGCCAGCGGAGAACCGGCCAGCGGCCCTCGCCCTTTCATTCCTCCAGGCCAGCACGCGCACCACGAGCCTCCCCAGCCGACTGCGGTGCTCGACCCTCACTTCGCTCGGGTCTGCGCTCCTCATCCTTCGCGCGTCCGCCTCGCGGCCTCGTTCGGGTTCGCTGCCGCCGGGTCGCTTCGCTCTCCGGGCGGCCCGACCGAGACTCTCCCTTCGGTCGAGTCTCGCGCCGCTCACCTCACTCGGCACGCTCGACGGCAGGCGCCATCTGGAGAGTCGAGGAAGCCCGGACGTTCGGCTCCTTCCCAGCTATCCGCAGGTTCCAATTCCTGGCGGACTGAAAGGGCGAACCTCGCTCGCGCTTGTCTAGTCGCTGCTCGGGCACTATCCGAGCGAACGAAGTGAGCGAGGATATCCCGAGCAGCGACCGCGAGCGAGGTGAGGGCTTTCTGGCTGTCTGCGGTTGCGGTCACGTCACCGTTCGAGAGCGAAGTAACGACAGTCTGGCTGTCTGCGGGAGAAGCCCTGAAACATCTAAATTCGAGGCCCTCAACATAGCCATCTCCGCCGTGGTTGGTGGCGAGCCTCCGTCGCTGGATGACCGCGTCGCCCCGAGACGAGATCCGAATGTCGCGCCGCGCCGGGAGGCTTATTGGCGGCCGGACCACCTCTGGAGACATGATCGTCGTCGCGAACCGATTCCGCGTGGCCGAGGAGTACGAAGACGAGTTCGTCGAGCGCTTCGAGGAGTCTTCGGGATCCCTCGCCGACCACGACGGCTTCGTGCGGTTCGAACTCCTCACCCCCGAAGCCCACCCGCACGGCGAGACCGAAACCCACGTTGCGATGACCTACTGGCAATCACGAGACGCCTTCCGGGCGTGGACCCAGAGCGAGGACTTCGAAGAGTCCCACTCCGACGACGCGCCCGAGGACATGTTCACGGGGCCGAACGAACTCGAAATCCACTCCGTCGCGGTCGAACGGACCCCCGAGTAGGGCCGGTCGGTGAGCCCGGATAGCCGGGCGGGATGGAGCGAGCGAATCGCGATGCCCGAATCGTTCCTCAGGCCGATTGCTCGACCCGTTCGAGGGCGACCTCGACCTCGTCGGCTGCGACGCCGAGCCGGCCGAACTGCGTGCGGAGGTGCTCCCGGGCGGCCTCGATCGCTCGGTCCCTGTCGTCGAAGCCTCGCGGGAGAGGGTCCTCGAAGGCGACCTGGACCTCGCGGCCGTCGACCTCCTGGACCCGACCGCCGTCGGCGACCTCGTAGAACTCGTCGCAGACCCAGGTGTATTGCGCTTCGGCGTTGGGGGCTCCCTGGTAGGAGGGCGGATGCTCGCCGGGCTCGTAAAGCGTGCCGGTCAGCTCGGTACCAGCGGCGCGGCCACGAATGAGGAGCATGCCAATCGATAGGGCGTGAGCGTGCAAAAACAACGCGGAGGACGGCGACAGAGGAGGGGTGAGCCAGCTCACCCGGGACAATCCGGTCACGCCGGGAGTCGTTCCGTTTCCAGGACAGTGAGAGCGTCGTCCACCTCGACCCGGAGACGCTCGTCGCCGAGCGAGTAGTGCACGCAGGCCCGGGATTCGGCTTCGTCGAGGAAATGGACCCCGTCCTGGTCGAGAACGCTGTACTGCCACCAGTCCGGACCGGGCGTGTCCACGTCGTGGTCGACGACAAACGCCGTCACCCGCGGGTGGTCGAGCAGCGCTGATCCCAGGTCCACCTGGATGGGATATGTCGAGGGCCGCCGGTGACACTCGAACACGGCGATAGGGATATCGCTATCCCAGGGGGTTTCCTCCGGGTCGCCATCGGCGAACTCGCCGACGGCGACGAAATCGGTCTCGACCTGGCCATCGCAGAACCAACAGAAGCCGTTGCCGACGTGCTGGCCGATAGTCCGGAGATACAATCAGGCAACGTCCGGAACTGCCTGGGCGTCGAGGCCGTCGAGGACCCCCGGCGGGACGCCCATCGACATCAGGTGGTCGCAGTCCGAACAGGAGAACTCGACGGTCTCCCAGAGGGCCCGGAAGATCTCCACCCTGGTCTCGTCGGCCAGGGCGCTGAAGGCCTCCTCGGGGTCTGCTGCCCGGACGAAGTCAGGGTCGCTCATGCCAGCCGGTTGGCGGGTGCAGTGAATAAATCCACCCCGGCGAGGCCAACCAGTTCCGCCGCGGGTGGGAAACCGGTTTGTGGGTCCATCACGTTGGGACCGCTATGTCCGACCTCGGGGATTTCACGGAGTACGAAGGCGACGACGCCGACGATGGAGACCACGCCGGGGGCGAGGACGTCGGCGCTACGGGGGCCGAGGACGCGGCCGCCGCGCCGGCCGAGGAACTGCCTGAAACCCAGAGGTCGCCTGCCGCGGCCATCACCGACGACGACTTCGAGCCCTTCGACGCCGCCCCCGCTGGGCGGGACCGCGGCATCGGCGTCCTCTCGGCGACCGGCGGCCTCCGGATCGCCGAGGACGCCGACGAAACCGACCTCCGGGCCTACGTGACGGTCCCGAACCGGAGCGACGTGCGGATCGGTAGCTACCTGCTCGCGCCCTATCCCGACGACGAACTCCTGTTCTGTCGGATCGCCGCTCTCGAGTACGCCCAGGAGTACCGCGCGGACGACGCGACGGAGATCCACGCCAGGCGGGCGATGCGCCAGCGGGGCATCGACGAGCAGGACTTCAAACTTCTCGCGGACCTCGAGCCCGTCGCCGTTCTCTATTCGGACGCCGGCGAGTTGAAGCGTCGGATGACCGACCGGGTGCCGAAACCGGAGACGGTCCTCCGGCCTGCCGACGACGCGGGCGAGATCAAGACCGGCCTGAAGATTCCGGCGGCAGGGGTCTTCCTCGGGCACCTGGCCGTAGGCGGCGAGACGGTCCGGACGGCGGCCGAGCCACCGACCATCGACTACCGCCTGAACGACGACTACGAGAGCGGCGATCCGCTCGTCTTCCGGCACACCCTCGTCGCCGGGGGCACCGGCTCGGGGAAGACCCACGCGGCCAAGAACGTCCTGAGACAGTACCTGGATTCGGAGCGGACCTACCCGGTCGAGGCGGGGAGTGGTCGGGACGTCAACCCGGCCGTGGTGGTCTTCGATCCCCAGGACGAATACGCCCAGATGCACGACGACGGCGAGTACGACGACGGGTTCGCCCGCCGCCTCGACCGGGAGGGGGTCGCTCAGGGCGGCGTCGAGGACACGCTCTGTCTCTACCCGAAGGTGGGGGGCGCGACGTACGCCGCCGACCACCACCGTGCCGAACAGGTCCCCTTCACCATCCCGTTCTCGCTGGTCCACGACAACCCCTGGCTCGTGGCCGGGAGCGGGCTCAACGACAACCAGTACAACGCCCTCGTCAGCGAGTTGCTGCCCCGGTTCCGCCGGCGGCACGGGCGCGATGGGACCTACGAGGAGTTCACGACATTCCTCGACGACCCTGGCCTCCGGGAGGAACTCGACGAGAGCGGACGCGTCCACGAGGCCACCTTCGACGCCGTCCTCCGGCGCGCTCGCGGGTTTTCGCAGGTCTTCGACCGGGACGCCAAACCCATCACCGAGCGGATTCACGAGTTCGTCCGGCCGGGCGGACTGACCGTCGTCCCGACCTACCACGTCAACGACTCCCGGGCGACCGAGACGGTCGTGCTCGCGCTGTCCTCGCTGCTGGTCGACGAGAAGCTCTCGAACGACCCGACCTACGGTCGCATCAAGGAGACGCCGATCGTGCTGGGCATGGACGAGGCACACAACTTCCTGACCGAGGCCGACAGCGTCCAGGCACGGAAGGTCGTCGGGAAGTTCACCGAGGCCGCCAAGCAGGGCCGGAAGGAGCGCCTGGGGCTCTTCCTCGTCACCCAGGACCCCCAGGACGTCGCCGAGCCGGTGTTCAAGCAGATCAACACGACCGTCGTCCTGAACCTCGGCGACGACGACGCCATATCGGCGGTGAACATCCCGGCCAACCTCGAGTCGAAGGTCCCCTACATGGAGAAGGGCCAGATGGTGGTCTACTCCCCCGACAACTCCGAGCCGGTGGAACTCGTCGGCCTGTCCCACTGCGTCACGAAACACGGGCGGGAATAGGGCGGTCCCCTCCATCGGTCGGGGAGGTCCCGGTGGGCGGGGATATCGCAGGGCCCGAGCCTGTCCGACCCGGACCACGAGCATCTCCGACCCGAACCACGAGAAAGTCCGACCCGCACCACGACAAAGTCCGACCCGCACCACCACC
>JAZKTI010000227.1:0-4296 GCA_036625635.1 Haloarculaceae archaeon | reverse complement strand
CACACCGCCATGACCCACCGACAACGCCGCCGGCAGTCGGTCGATCGGTCCCTTGCGAACCGGGATCGGTCCCACGGCTGTCCATGGAACCCAGGCCTGTATTTCCCGTGCCGCAGGCCTTAAACCAGGCCGTCGACTAGCCCGGTCCATGACAGAGGACCCGGAGGACCACCGGTTCTCGGCCGGACAGGGCTTCGACGAGCCCTACGAGGGGTTCGACCTCGAGGATCCGGACGTACAGGTCGAGGCCCTGGACCAGGTTGACCCCGCGGACTCGCACGTCCTCACGGACCAGCTCGACGACGACCACCTCTCTCCGGACGAGGTCGACACCGAGGCGCTGCTCGACGTGGGGCTCTCCTACATGCGCATCGAGCGCTACGAGCAGGCCGCCGACGCCTTCGACCGCGTGGCGCGGTTCGGCGACGACGACCGGCTCGTCCAGGAGGCCTGGACGAACAAGGGGGCCGCTCACGCAGAGATGGAGGAGTACGACCGCGCGATCGGGGCCTATCGCGAGGCCATCGACATCGACGACGACGCCGAACACGCCGCCACCGCGGAGACCAACCTGGCCTATGCGCTCTGGGAGTTCGGCCGCACCGAGCAGGCCCTCGAGCACGCAGAGCGGGCCGTCGAAATCGATCCCCGGTTCGGCGAAGCCTGGTACAACCGGGGCTTCTTCCTCAACGAGCGTGGTCTCAGTGAGGACGCCCTCAACGCCTTCGACAACGCCGTCCGGCTGGGCTTCCGGACGGCCGAACTGCTCGAGGAGAAGGCCATCGCCCTCGAGAAGATGGGCGAGATGGATCGGGCGGAGACGGTCCTCGAGGAGGCCGAGGAACTCCGCGAGGAGCGCGAACAGCAACTGGTGGAGTGACGCCCGTGCCGAAGATGGTCTTGACCGAGCGGGAGACGGACGAGGGAACCCTCGTGGCTGTCTGCGACGCGGACGTCATCGGCGAGACCTTCGAGAACGGCGAGGTGTCGCTGACGGTTTCGGAGAGCTTCTACGACTCCGACGCCGCGGAACACGACGTGGAGGACGAGCAGGTGGTGGAGAGTCTCGCGCGGTGTGCGACCGCGAACATCGTCGGAGAACGCTCGGTTGCCCTCGCGATCGAGCATGGCTTCGTCGATGCCGAGCAGGTGCTGGAACTCGGGGGTACCCGGCACGCCCAGATGATGTGGCTCTAGGACGGCTGCACCGCGGGGGGAACGCAGGCCGGCATTCGCCAGTTCCGGCCACCGCTGTCGTCAGCGACTGGGTCCGCCCGGTAGCTCGCACCTTTTTGTGTCCACGTCCCCATCTAGGTATATGTCCGCGGACGCCCACGCGCCGCCGGAGATCACCCTTTATTCGGACCACGTGTGCCCGTTTTGTTACCTCGGCAGACGGTCTCTGGCCGCCTACCGAGCCGAACGCGACGGCGATCTCGCGATCGACTGGCGACCCTTCGACCTGCGGAGTGACCGCCGCGGGCCCGACGGCGAGGTCGAGGACCGCGACGTGGACCTCGAGAGCGACTACTTCCAGCAGGTCCGCGAGAACGTCGCGCGCCTCCGCGAGGAGTACGACGCCCCGGAGATGCTCGGGATCGACGAGGTCCCCGAGGTCGACTCGCTGGACGCTCAGGTCGCCTCGATGTTCGTCCAGCGCGAACACCCCGAGACGTGGCTCGACTTCGACGACGCGCTGCTGGCGGCGCTGTGGGTCGATGGCCGGGACATCGGCAACGGGGACGTCATCGCCGACGTCGCCGAGGCCGCGGGTCTCGATGGCGAAGCAGTCCGGGCCGCGGTCGACGACGAGGACCGGAGGGTGGACATCTTCGAGCGCTTCGAGTCGGCCCGCAGGGAGGGCATCACGGGCGTTCCGACCTTCGTCTACGAGGGGACTGCCGCCAGGGGCGCGGTGCCGCCCGAGCACCTGCAGCGACTGGTCGACGGCCAGTAGCCCCCGCGGGAGGGCTACGCCCCAATCCCCCCAATCCGCCGTCGCGCATCAGAACACGTCCCGTTCCCCGGTGGCGTCGACGGTTGCGGCGTAGGCGGGCAGGGCCGGGATGACCGTTGCGACGGGACCCGTCTTGAACTCGCGAAAGAGACCCTGCAGGGCCGCGATAGTCGCCTCGTCGAACTCGACCCGCTCGAGATCGGCAGGAGTGAGGCGTGGTCGGTAGGGTGCTCCGTCGACGAATTCCGTCACGAGGGCGTCGCTGCGCACGCACGCAGTCTCGAAGGCCTCGCTCGCCAGTCTGGGGTCGAGGTCTGCCCACAGCCGATCCAGGAACGAGGGCCACTGGGCCATCGTCCGGTAGATGCTCGGGAGGGCCTCGTCGAACCCGTGAAAGGCCTGGATCGCCGCCACCGTCTCATCGAGGGCCGCGGGCACGGCCGCGCGGTCGAGGAGCGTCGGCGATCGCCCCCGCTCCCGGTCGAGCCACTCGGGAAACGGCGCCGTCGCTCCCCGGTCCGTCGCCGGGTCCTGGCCGACCGGCTCGCCGTGCAAGGCCCGATCCATCGTCTCGAACAGCACGGCCAGCCGCGGCGCAACCACGTCGTAGGTGGCGAGTTGGCCCCGGCACTCCCGGTAGGTGGCCGGGTCGAGGTCGACCTCCGATGGCTGGTAGGCCGGAAGGCGGCCGTCGGCTTCGAGTGTCGTCAGCACAGCGTCGCGGTACTGGACGGAGAGCCGGGCGAAGGCCCGCGTTTCGAAGAGGGGCGTGACCTGTCCCCAGGCGTACCGCAGGAACTCGGGCTCGTTCGCCATCGTCGTCCGGAAGATCCAGTTGACGATGGGGGCACGGAAGGTGTGCTTGACGTCCTCGTAGAGGCCACGTCGCCACCCCTCGGCGTCCCGTTCGTGGAGTTGCCGGTCGGTGTCCATGGTGGCCGGTGAACCCGGAGTGACGTATGCGTGTCGCGGCCGTGTGGGCCGTCCGGGCCGGTCGCCGGAGTGCCACTCACCCACGACCACCGGCGAGGTGGGCGGCCTGGGGTTGACGGCGGCGGCTCAGCATGGCCACCGGTCCGAGGTTCGGGCCGACGACGAGGGGTGCGAAGGCCCACTGCCAGCCGACGGCGTCCCGGAGGACCGGGACGAGCTGGATCGAGGCGATGGTGATCAGGAACCCGACGGCGGTCCGGAGCCTGAAACCCGTCCCGACGTAGCTCCCCGACGCGAGTTCGGAGACGGGCGCCGAGAACTGTGCTGAGTCGGCGACGATGGCGAACCCCCAGGCGAGGCCGAACGGCGCGAGCAGGACGACCGGCGCGCCGAGCACGACGCCGGCGAGGAGAGAGGCCGCCCCGGACGTGCTCATCGAGGCGCCCGTGACCACCGAGCTGCCCCAGCGGTCCGCGACCGAGCCGGCCAGCCAGGCGCCGAGGCCGCCGCTCGCGATCGCTCCGAAGGCCAGCGTGCGGCCAGTGGCTCCGGGTTCGCCACGTTGCCCGCCTGCACGCTCGCGACCAGATACACCGGTAGCCAGGTCCAGACCACGTAGAGGTCGAACATGTGGCCGAAGTATCCGAGGTTGGCGAGCAGGACGCCACGGTCTCGGAGGATTCGCCCGCTTCCACCCGGATCGAATGCGGCCGGGTCGTGCTGGTGGGGCCCCTCCTCGTAGAGAAGGACGAGCAACCCGCCCAGCGCGGCGATGGCCGCCGAACCGACGGGGCCGACACGGGGCTGTCCGAGGCCACCGACTGTCCTGAGGAGGTGCGGGGCCGCCGAACCCACGGTCACCGCCCCGACGAGGACGCGGATGGCGAGACCCCGGCCGCGGTCGAACCAGGCCGCCATCATCTTCATCCCGGGCGGATAGACACCAGCCAGCGCCACGCCTGTCACGAAGCGGCGGACGACGGCCGGAAGCGGATTGTTCACCGCCCCAGCAATGAACGCAGTGGCCGCGGCACCCACGAAAGCCGAGGTGGCAAATAGTTCGCGTGGCCGGACTATGTCGGCGATCGCGAGATCAGCAGACCCCAGGGCGCTCACCACGAATCCGAGCTGGACTGCGTTCGTCAACCAGGCCGCCTCCGTTCCGGTCAGGTTCCAGGCTGTGGTCAGCTCGGGGGCGACGGCCGACCCGCTGAACCACAGCGTCATCGCGAACAGTTCCGCGACGCCGACGACCGCCAGCGCCCGCCTCTTGGTTCCGGCCAGCGTGATCATCAACACGGGTTTCCCGGAACGCTTCAAAAGGCCAACGCGGTCCTCTCAGTCGGTTACGCGTCCGGAACGGGCCAGTGTCCCGAGCCGATCTCGACAGCGAGGGCCTGTATGTC
>JAZKTI010000226.1:0-4299 GCA_036625635.1 Haloarculaceae archaeon | reverse complement strand
GCCATCCAGCCTCCTTTTTCCACACAGCGACACCGTTCCAGCGTTCCAACCCCTTCCAGAGTACAAAAGCCATCCAGCGATCCACCTCCATCGAGCGATCCATCCCCATTTATCCGCACTATGCCTATCGACCGCAACAGAGCCCCCACCGCAATGGGCAGCAACAGGCCACCGACCGGGCACAGGCCATCAACGAAGCCATGAGTCAGGTAGACAAGCGCCTCGACGAGATCGAAGTAGAGATCGAAGACGAAGTCCCCGACGACATCGCCATCACGGAGGTGACCTACGAGGGCCCCGAACTCGTCATCTACACGCGGGATCCGAAGACCTTCGCGCGCAACGGCGACCTCGTCAGACGCCTCGCCTCGACGCTCCGCAAGCGGATCACCGTCCGCCCCGATCCCTCGGTGCTGTCGCCGCCGGGCGACGCCGAGGAGCAGATCAGGGCGGTCATCCCCGCCGAGGCCGGCGTCACCGACCTGGACTTCCACGTCGACACCGGCGAGGTCGTCGTCGAGGCCGAAAAGCCCGGCATGGTCATCGGCCGGCACGGCTCGACGCTCCGTGAGATCACCCAGGAGGTCGGGTGGACCCCCGAGGTCGTCCGGACACCACCGATCGAGTCCGCGACCGTCAAGAACGTCCGCAACTTCCTCAAGCAGGAACGGGAGGAACGCCGGGACATCCTCGAACGGATCGGCCGGCAGATCCACCGCGAGGAGATGGCCGACGACGAGTGGGTCCGGATCACGACGCTTGGCTGCTGTCGCGAGGTCGGCAGGGCCGCATTCATCCTCTCGACGCCCGAGACGCGCGTCCTGATCGACTGCGGCGACAAGCCCGGCGCCGAGGACGAGGTTCCGTACCTCCAGGTGCCCGAGGCCCTGGGTGCGGGCGCCTCCACTCTCGACGCGGTCGTCCTGACCCACGCCCACCTCGACCACTCCGCACTCGTCCCGCTGCTGTTCAAGTACGGCTACGACGGCCCCATCTATACGACCGAGCCCTCCCGTGACCTGATGGGCCTGCTCGCGCTGGACTACCTCGACGTCGCCGCCAAGGAGGGCCGGGCCCCGCCCTACGAGTCCGAGATGGTCCGGGAGGCGATCAAGCACACCGTCCCGCTCGAGTACGGCGACGTCACCGACATCGCGCCGGACATCAAGCTCACCCTCCACAACGCGGGGCATATTCTGGGCTCCTCGATCGCCCACTTCCACATCGGCGAGGGCCTGTACAACGTCGCCTTCTCTGGGGACATTCACTACGAGGATACCCGCCTGTTCAACGGCGCCGTCAACGACTTCCCCCGCGTCGAGACGCTGGTCCTGGAGTCCACCTACGGCGGTCGCAACGACTACCAGACCGACCAGGAGGACTCCGAGCGCAAGCTCGTCGACGTGATCAACCGGACCTACGACAAGGGCGGGAAGGTCCTCATCCCGGCCTTCGCCGTCGGGCGGTCCCAGGAGATCATGCTCGTCTTGGAGCAGGCCATGCGCGACGGCAAGATCCCGGAGATGCCCGTCCACCTCGACGGTATGATCTGGGAGGCGACAGCCATCCACACCACCTATCCCGAGTACCTCCGGGACGACCTCCGGGACCAGATCTACCACGAGGACGAGAACCCCTTCCTGGCCGAGGAGTTCAATCACATCGACGAGGGTGAGGATGAACGCCGCGACGTGACCGACGGCGGGCCCGCCATCATCCTCACGACCTCCGGGATGATCACCGGCGGGCCGATCATGTCCTGGCTCGAACACCTCGGTCCCGATCCGGACTCGGACCTCGTCTTCGTCGGGTACCAGGCCCAGGGGACCCTCGGCCGGCGGATCCAGAACGGTTGGGACGAGATTCCCATGGGCAACGACAACGGCCGCGGCCGCGGTCGGGGCAACACGCTCACGCTCAATATGGGTGTCGAGACCGTCGACGGCTTTTCCGGTCACGCCGACCGGCAGGGACTGGAGAACTTCGTGCGGACGATGAATCCCCGGCCCGAGAAGATTCTCTGTGTCCACGGCGACGAGTCCTCGGTGCAGGACCTGTCCTCGTCGCTGTACCACGACTACAACATGCGGACCTTCGCCCCGAAGAACCTCGAGACCTTCCGGTTCGTGTGAGAGATGACGGGCACCGTCGGTTGATAGTGGCGAGCAGATAGCGTTGGCTTCCGGAGGTCCGACCGAGGTCGGGGACCGAGTCTTGCCGTGACTCAAACCGCTCCGAGGACGATGGCAGTCGTCAATTCCGTTCTCGTGGCCGTCGACTATTGGCAACCGTCGCTCTCTGGAGTCGGTGGAACCAATACCGCTACCGCAAACAGCCCGAAAGCCCTCACCTCGCTCGCGGTCGCTACGGCGGATATCCTCGCTCACTACGTTCGCTCTGATAGGGCCCCCGTAGCGACTACACAAGCGCGAGCGAGGGTCGCCCTTTCAGTCCGCCAGGATCCGGAATCTGACTGTGGCTGTGCAGATTCCGAAGGCCGAGGGGCATTCAGCGCTCCGGATGGCGCGTGCCCGCTCGCGTGCCGAGTGAGGTGAGCGGCGCGAGACTCGAGCGGCGCGGGACGCGACCGACGCGTGCCTCGACTGAAAGGGCGAGGCCCACTCGTGTGTCTCTGAGAGAAGCATTATCCGAACGAGCGAAGCAAGTGAGGATATCCCCCTCTGAGACAGACGAGTGGGCCGAGGGCTTTCTGGGTGTTTGCGGTAGCGCCTGAGCCAACAGCTCCGGCGAACGGGCCGAGGGCCGAGGGCTTTCGGGGTGTTTGCGGTGCCAACTGAAGCAACAACTCCTGCAAGCGGGCCGAAGACTTTCTCGCTGTTCGTGGTGCAAACTGAAGCAACACCACATCCGAGCCGACCGAGGGCGGTCCGGCTGGTTGCGGCGGGGACACCTGTGTCAGTCGTAGCAACTCGAGAGACCGAAACGAGAGCGTGCTGACTTGCGATTGAATAGCCTATCGACAGAGCCACCAGCCAGACACAACGCATAAGTCGGTTCACGCCACCGTTCCATACATGCGACGCGCCGCTCGGACACTCGCGAGGTCGGTCCCGACCCGGAGCAGCGCGTCCCGTCGCAAACGCAAACACTCGTTCTGACTCGCGGCAGTCCTGGCACCGCTGTCGCGGGTCGCCCGTCCGGACCCCACCACCCGTGGGTCCGGATTTCGACGCCGGCGGACCGCTGGCCACGGAAGCGCCACCACCGACCAAACCAAACCACGACGTCCAACGCGATCAGAACGCCCAAATCACGGCCACTCGGAGACCACCCATGACACTCGACACATTCGACGGCGTGTACCCGGCGATGGTCACGCCCTTCCATGATGACGGCAGCATCGACTTCGAAACACTCCGCGCGGACGCCCGACGCCTCGAGGAGAGTGGCGTTGCCGGCCTCGTCCCGATGGGCTCGACGGGGGAGTCGGCGACGGTCAGCCACGACGAACACATCGAGGTCGTCGAGGCGGTCGTCGACGCCGTCGAGAACGTGCCGGTCATCGCCGGCAGCGGCTCCAACAACACCCGCGAGGCACTCGAGCTCTCCCGACGGAGCGTCGACGCCGGCGCCGACGCCCTCCTGCTCATCTCGCCGTACTACAACAAGCCGGAGGAACGGGGCTTCGTCGACCACTACACCACCATCGCCGACGCCGTCGACGCACCCCAGATCCTCTACAACGTCCCGTCCCGAACCGGGCAGTCGATCCCCGTCGACGCGACAGTCGCACTCGCCAGCCACCCGAACGTCCGGGGCTACAAGGCCGCCGGCGGCGACCTGAACGTCGTCTCCGAGATCTGTGAACGAACGCGCGAGGAGGACTTCCAGGTGCTCTCCGGGAACGACGGCGAGACCCTCCCGATCCTCTCCGTCGGCGGTCGCGGCTGCATCAGCGTCGCGGCGAACCTCGAACCCGAGCGAATGACCCACCTCGTTTCCGCGGCACTCGAGGGTGACTACGAGCCTGCCCGCGGGCGCCACCACGAACTCGGCCCGCTGTTCCGCACGCTCTTCCTCGAGACCAACCCCATCCCGGTCAAGGCCGCGATGGAGATCCGAGGTCACGGCAACGGCAACGTCCGATCGCCGCTGACCGAAATCGGGACCGAGAACCGCGAGCGCCTGGCGACCGTCCTCGACGACCTCGAGGAGACACCGGCGGAGGCACGATGACGGCCAGGGAGGACAGGCCGCCGGCAGCGACAGACGGGGGCAGGCCGCCGCCAGCGACAGACGGGGGTAGGCCGCCGCCAGCGACAGACGGGGGCAGGCCGC